>JBFGDW010000025.1:0-18679 GCA_041580435.1 Candidatus Polarisedimenticolia bacterium
AACTTCTTCACCGAGGATCAGGGGAACTTCGACGGCCGCCTGCAGCTGGCGGACCCCAACAACCCGGCCATCATCAGCGAGGACAGCAACGGCAACGGGCTGCTGGACGAGAGCGAGTTCTCGCTGCGAGTGAACCCCGCCCTGAGGGACTACCGGGACATGCACAACCCCAACGAGGCGGTGATGCTGTCGCCGGATCCCAACCGCGACGGAAACCCCGTCGATGCCCAGGTCTTCGCCGGACGGAAGTACACCATCCGGGTCAGCGCTCCCACGGTGAAGTCGCCGTTCGAGACGGTGATCAGTCCCGGCGGCAACGGCGTGCTGGACAGCGCCCCCGCCGGTGACGACCAGATCTCGGGCAACACCATCAACGCCGGCGCCGACGGCATCGCCAACTCCACCGCAGCCGGCGACGATGTGCAGGTGGTGCCGGTGGGTCAGTCGGCACCCCAGCCCTTCGCCCTGGTCATCGGCGGCGGCGTGGTCAACACCTCCACGGTGCGCCTCAATGCCGGCCGCTTCCTCTGCAATGACCTGGTCATCCCCACGGTGCTTGACCCCACGCCAGGCCTCACCCCTGCCACCGTCTCCCCGGCCCTGACCATCACCGTCATGGCCCCCAACGGCGGCGGCGTCCTGGACTCGGAGAACGCCATTGTCCTGAGCCAGCCTGATGCCGGCAACGGCCGCTTCGTGGGGCAGGCCATGGCGACCATCGATGGGGTTTCCCCTGTGGACGACGACGGGATCCTCAGCGTGGTGGACGGTGCCCGGCTGGTGGCCACCTACGCCGACGCCGACGGGCCGGCGGTGGAGTTCCAGGCCGTGGTCACCTGCCGCCCCACCCTGGACGTGGCCACCATCTCCATCCCGGGCGTCAACCAGAACTACAACGTCACCGGTGGCTGCGACGCGCCCCGCCGCCGGGATCCCCGGGGGATCCTGGTGGGCTTCCCCAAGAACCCGCGCGGCGATCTCTTCCTGGACAAGGGCGAGCGCCTCAGTTACGCCGTGGCCATCCTGAA
Source organism: Candidatus Polarisedimenticolia bacterium (assembly GCA_041580435.1). Taxonomy (GTDB): domain Bacteria; phylum Acidobacteriota; class Polarisedimenticolia; order SMYD01; family SMYD01; genus JBFGDW01. Next base: position 1,029 of record JBFGDW010000025.1, read on the forward strand.
CCAGGAGCTGCGCGCGGACCTCATCGACGCCGTGGGCACCCTCAGGGCGGTGATCCCCGACGGGGACAACGCCACCGATCCACTCCGCCTCAACAACACTCCCGCCGACTCGGGCCCGTCCAAGAAGATCAACATCTTCAACCCCAGCCGCGACGTGGGGCTGGTCCCCCGGGGCACGCTGCAGGCCGTCTCCTTTGACATTGCCGTGGAACCCAGCGTCACCTTCCCCGAGCAGATCGAGATGGTGTTCGGCATCTCGGCCCGTCGCAACGGCCTGCCCGTGGAGTCCACCGTGGTGTTCGTCCACACCCTGGACATGGACCTGGAGAGCTTCCGCTACTCCTCCGACTTCCCCACCGGCGGGACCGAGGTCCGCGGCTACGCCGGGGAGTTGCTGGATCCCCTCAACCCGGATCTGAACTTCGAGACCTTTGTCTTCTCCGATGCCACCACCACCGCCTTCGGCGGCGGCAACCCCCAGTGGGCCTCGGGCGCGGCCCAGCCCAAGGCGCCGTGGACCTTCGATCTGGACAACGAGGGGTTCACCACGGCCCGGCGGTTCGACTCCAAGATCGGCCTGAACCTGGAGCTCAACCGGAACCTGTGGCAGTGGAACAACACCGGGCAGTGCGGCTTCCAGTCCAACGATCCGTCCCAGGTGGACGGGCCGGGGGGGACCGGCGGCATCTGGCACACCGGCCACGCCCAGGGTCAGGCGGGCACACCGCCCGGACGCACAGGCTACGACCTGGGGTGCGAGGACTACGACGTCCCCAACGACTCCAGCACGCCCACCAACGAGCAGGTGCTGGACGTGCTCTCCAGCCCGGTGTTCAAGCGTGTGCGGGTCAATCCGGACGTCAACGGGTTCCGCTACACCCTGGAGTTCACGCGCCTGGCCTTCAACGAGCAGGTGGACATCGGGGACGCCAACGCCATCGTCGGCTGGGAGCTGGACCCGGACACCACCACGCCGGATCCGGTGGACCCGCTGGACTTCGGCAACCTGAACTTCTGGAACTCGGCGGTGGGCTTCCTCACCGGCGTCTCCCAGATCCCGTACCCGACCTTCGATCCCAACAACCCCCACGATCCCGGGGCCGAGAACGGCCTGGGCCCCCAGGGGCGCGGCAGCGTCGGCCCGTTCCGCGATCTGGCCGATCCGGCCAAGTCGCCGGCCCGGTCCCTGGGCGAGGTGGGCGGGACCGGCTTCGGCACCATCCAGCTCCGGGGCGCCGGGGGCCTGCCCCTGCGCAACGTGGAGGAGATCCTGGACGGCTTCTACGGCGGGAATACCACCTTCGAGGACCTGTTCGGGCCCAACGAGAACGACCTGGCGGTGCCGGCCATCCGGCGGGACAGCTTCCAGGTGAACTTCTCCATGTTCGTGAAGGAGAACTCCAACCCGTCCATCCAGACCATCCCCAGCTACGGCATGGGGATCGATGACGTGGTGGTGGAGTGGATCGAGAGCCATCCGGCCCAGGACCAGGTGCCCTGCGCCTCGGTGGCCCCGGCCGACCCCATGGCCATGGGCTCCTGCGCCCGGGTCCTGTGGGACCGCTCGGTGGTCTACGAGGCCGAGGACTCGGCGGTGCTCACGGTCCAGGACGTGGACGCGGCCTTCGGCCCCGACGGCGTGGCGGGCACAGGCGACGAGCAGGCCGTGGACACCAACGGCGACGGATTCTTGGAGGTGGGGGTGCGGGTCTTCTCCGACGTGGATCTCACCGGCGAGATCATCATGCTCACCCAGCAGGCCTTCCTGTCGCCGGTCTACCGGGCCACGGTGCAGCTCTCCTCCAGCGTGGGCCTCAACTCGGCCAACGACGGGATCATCTTCATGCAGCAGAACGGCGACGGCACGGTGCCGGTGGTCATCACGGCCCAGTACACCGACCAGGACGACGGGACGGGCTCGGCCTGCGTGGACAACCCCATCAAGGCCACCATGACCACCCAGTTCGTGGGCGGCAACGTGCTCTTCGTGTCGGCCAAGGTCACCGACCTCAACGGGGATCTGGACAACCTGCCCGACGACAACGAGACGGTGCGCCTGGATATCACGGTGGTCTCCAACATGCTGGATTCGGCCGACAACCCGGTCATCCTGGAGAACACCCGCATCTTCCTCTCCTCCACCGATCCGGACATCGCCTGCATCACCGACAGCGTGGCGTCCTACGGCAACCTGGTCCCGGGCGTGGCCACCACCAACCCGGCGGGGGATGCCTTCCAGTTCGTGGTGGGCAACGTGAATCGCACCTCGGTGAGCCAGCTCCTGCGGGGCTCCTTCTCCCTGGGGATCTCGGGGAGCTTCGTGGACATCACCGGCCAGCGCCGGGTGGTGAGCAGCTTCGCCACGCCCCAGCTCTTCGAGCTCAAGCTGGATCTGGACATCGCCGGCAATGTGAACCCGGCGCCGGACTTCCTGGAGAACTGGGACTCGGTGGCCATGGGCGGTGACGGCATCAACAGCTTCACCAGCGGCCCCCTGTTCCCTGTGAACGATGCCGTCACCGTGGACGGCAGCCGCTGCCAGTTCAACGACCCCGCCGCGCCCAACCCCAACGGGGGCGGCCGCTCCGTCAGCTTCTGCCGGCCGTGGAGCGGCAGCAACTGGCACGTCCACACCGCCAGCGAGGGGCCAGAGGGGAAGGCGTTCTCCGGCAATGCCTCCCTCCTCATGGGCACCCACGAGGCGGGCCAGAACGCGACCTTCGACACCTACACCACGGCCCAGCTCTCGACGGCCACCTCGCCGGTGTTCAACATCGGCCTGGCCGGCGGCAGCTTCCTCCGCTTCCGGCACATCGTCGCCTTCGCCGACGATCGCACTTTCAACGTGCCCTCAGGCGAGGCTGCCGACCGCGCGGTGGTGCAGGTGGCGCTGGTGGATCCCACCACCGGGGTCAACGTGTCGCCATGGGAGACCATCCCGGCGTTCCAGAACAACTACGCCAACCAGGGCACCGGCGCCTTCATCAACTGCAAGTTCGACCCGGTGGATGACTTCTACGACACCTTCTCGGCCATCCCCAACGCCGACATCGGCCTGGCCCACAACGTGGACGGCGTCTCCACCGAGGACGATTACTTCGATCCCAACGACCCGGAGCGCCGGCTCGGCCCCTCCAGCACCTGCTTCCCGCAGTTCGTCTTCGCCTTCATGGGGGACTGGACCTCGTCCAACCCCATCAACTCGGGGAAGGCCTTCGTCCCTGGCGCGCCAGGGGCCCTGGGCAGCGGCGTGTGGGTGGAGTCCATCTTCAGCCTGGACTCGTTCGCCGGCGAGTCGGTTCGGATCCGCCTGCTGTTCAGCGGCATCGAGCTCAACGGTCCGTCGGGCAACCGGTGGGCCCAGTTCTTCGGCAACCAGCTGGGCAACGCCACCCGGGGCTGGATCCTGGATGACTTCCGGGTGACGGGCCTGGTGGATGCGCCGCCGGCGCTGGTGGTGGACAGCAAGACACCGCCGGCCTCCACCTGTCCGGTGGATCCGGATCCCTCCACACCGGCCAACGAGGCGGCGTGCAACGTGGCCACCGCCAATGCTGGGCCCGACCTCATCAGCCCGGCACCGGGCTTCCTGGTCACCCTGGACGGCAGCGCCTCCACTCTGGACTCGTGCGTCAACGGCTTCATCGAGTTCCGCTGGCGGCTGGACGGCAAGGTGGTCCAGGACTGGTCCAACCAGTTCCTGTTCCGGGACAACCCCGCCTTCAGCTCCGCCTACTACCTGGACGTTCGCTGCTCGGTGGACCCGGCCTGCGCCGACACCACCCGGGTGCACGTCAACATGGGCGGCAACCTGCGGGAGATCGCCCAGGGCGACGTCTCAGAGCCCCTCATGACGGTCACCCCGGAACCGCGGCAGATCCTCACAGGAGGCAACGGCCTGGCCGACACCACGGCCGATCCCACCAGCGATGATGTGCAGGAGACGGCCGTGGGGCTTGCAGGCGCCGTGGCGGTCTCGCCGGGGCCCGACGGCATCCTGCAAACGGCTCCGGCGGGGGATGACGTCCTGCAGGACTGGGTGGCGACCCTGGACTGGACGCCCCTGGGGGCCGGAGTGGGGTATGACGTGCAGCGGGTGGACGTGGACGGCATCGCTCCCACGCCTTTGCGGGAAGATCCGGCAGCGGTCCCGCCGGCCACCCTCCCCGTGAGCCGGCTCTGCCGCCTGGCGCAGGTGGGAGGCGGCATCGGGACCTTCACCGACAGCATCCAGACTCTCGGCGCGAACCAGGTCCTGGGCTATCTGGTGAACGGGCGCCGCCTCAGCGACGGTGTCCCTGGCAACCTGGGCGCCGGCCTGTCCAGCGACTCACGGCGCCGGGCCAGGCCCGCTCCGCCCGCGGGAGCCTGTCCCTAGGAGGGCTGCTAGAATCAAGGGGTGCTGAGCGCCCTACCCCTTCTCCTGGCGGCCGCGACGGCGGCCGGCCCGGCTTCGTTGCCGGAGCCGGCCGTGCGCGTCCAGGCGTGGCTCGATTCGTGGCAGTCCCTCACGGGCGCCTTCCAGCAGGTGCTGTCCTCCCCCACCCTCCCCTCGGACCAGGTGGAGTCCGGGACCTTCGCCGTGGTGCGCCCTGACCGGATGCGCTGGGACTACCGGGAGCCCGAGCGGAAGCTGGCCCTCACCGACGGCGTCTGGACCTGGCTCTACGTCCCGGCCGACCGGCAGGTGATCCGGGGCCGGCTGGATCGCCTGCGGGAGGACAGCGCCGTCTCCCTGCTGCTGTCGGGTTCCCTGCGCCTCCATGAGGCGTTCACCGTGGAGGCCGCCGGGATGGGCCCGGACGGGATCCGGCTCGCCCTGCGCCCCCGCCAGGAGTCAGAGGCCATCGCCCGCGTCGATCTCCGGGCCACCGCGGCCGGCGAGGTGCTGGAGTTCACCGTGGTGGACCCCTCGGGGAACCGGGTCACCTGGCGCTTCCAGGACCTGCGGCTGGATCCGCGGGTGGACCCTGGCCGCTTCCGCTTCCAGGTGCCTCCCGGCGTCGAGATCCAGGATCTGGAGGAGGAGTCCGCCGGAGTGGAGGACGCGCCTTGAGGCCGTCTCGATCAAGATGTTAGAATCCGCGCCCCGCCTGACGGAGGTCCACATGATGCGCCGAGCCCTCGCTGCTGCCCTGACCCTGGCCGCCACCGCCGCCCTGGGGGGTGCCCCCGAGGCCGGACTCACCAAGCCCAAGTCCGTGGTCGTCCGGGGGCAGGTGACCGACACCGACGGCAACGGCGTCGCCGGCGTGCCGGTGCGAGTCCTGGCCACCCGGCGGGTGGCCAAGTTCCTCACCGTGGAGAGCCGCCCGGCCGAGGCGGAGCTCATCAGCACCCTCACCGGGCCCCAGGGCTTCTACGAGATGGAAGTGCCCAAGCGGCGGGACTTCGACTTCTACTTCCTCCGCTTCTACGATCCCGTCCGGTTCGACGCCGTGCGCTTTGCCATCCCCGCCGACGTGGAGATCACCGGTGGGATCGCCAAGCGGCGCCCGGTGGTGGCCGACATGACCCTGGAGAGCTCCGCCGAGTGGGACGCCGTGCAGCGGCTGGTGAACCTCTACGGCGCCGAATCAGCCCGCGGCAAGATCGTGCGGCAGCTGGGAGTGCCCGATCGCACCGAGCGGGGCATGGTGGCCGGCGTGGAGCGGGAGACCTGGTGGTTCGAATCGGTGGGGGTGGCCTACGTCATCGAGGACGGTCGGGTGGTGGAGAAGAAGACCTTCGAGAAGGACGATGGCTCCGGATCCCTTGCCCGCCAGTAAGGGCGGCCCGTCCGCCGCGGGCCCCGGGACGGCGCGGAAGAGCGCCCTCCAGGCGGCGGTGGAAGCCGAGATCCAGCTCACGCCCGCCGACGTGCTGGCGCTGGTCTCGGAGCCCCTGGCCGACGTGGAGAGGGAGTTCCGGAAGAACCTGCGCTCCGACGTGGCGGTGATCCGGGAGATCGGGCGGTACATCGCCGAGAGCGGAGGGAAGCGCATCCGCCCCGGGCTGCTGCTCCTGGCCTCCCGCGCCTGCGGCTACGAGGGGCGGCTGGACATCCTCTACGGCTCGGTCTTCGAGTTCATTCACACCGCCACGCTGGTGCACGACGACGTCATCGACGAGGCGGACTTCCGCCGGGGACGCCGGTCGGTGAACTCCCGCTGGGGCAACACCCTCACCATCCTCATGGGGGACTACCTCTACATCCGCTCCCTGTCCATGGCGCTCACCGGGGAGGACCTGCGCATCCTGGGGCTCATGAGCGACATCACCTTGAAGATGATCGAGGGGGAACTGCTCCAGACCCACGCCACCGGACGCCTGGACCTCACGGAGGCCGAGTACCTGGACATCGTCACCCGCAAGACGGCCTGCCTCTTCTCGGGGTGCTGCGAGGCAGCAGCCCTGCTGGTGCGCCGGGAGGACTGGCGGGTGCCCCTGCGGACCTACGGCCTGGCCATCGGCGTGGCCTACCAGCTGGTGGATGACCTGCTGGACTTCACCAGCGACCGGGAAGTGCTGGGCAAGCCGGTGGCATCGGATCTGCGGGAGGGGAAGCTCACCCTGCCGGTGATCGATCTGCTGGCGCGGCGCCCCGATCTGGAGGAGACAGTGCGCCGGATCGTGGAGCGGCCGGACGACTCGGACGCGGCCTACGCGGTCCTGCAGGCCGGCCTCCAGGAGGAGGGCTGCCTGGCCCGGGCCCACCGCCGGGCCCTGGCCCAGGCCGACCGGGCCCGGGAGGCAGCGGGAATCCTGCCGCCCTCGGTCTACAGGGACGCCCTGCTTTCCTTGCCGGATCTGCTCGTTTCCCGCAAGTTCTGAGTCGCACCACGACATCTGGTGCCAGGCTGCGCTAGATGACCCCACCTGTGGTGCTCTTCCTTTACATACGGCGTCCCGCTCTGCTACTCTACGCGCCGGCATTTGCCGCCACCGAGGCCCTGCACCTGTGCTGAAGCTCCGCCAGATGAAGCTGACCGGCTTCAAGTCGTTCTTCCAGAAGACCGAGCTTCACTTTACCGATGGCATCACCGCGGTGGTGGGACCCAACGGCTGCGGCAAGAGCAACATCAGTGATGCCATCTCCTGGGTGCTGGGTGAGCAGTCTTCCAAGTCCCTGCGGGGCTCCAAGATGGAGGACGTCATCTTCAACGGCTCGGAGAAGCGCGGCCCCCTGCCCATGGCCGAGGTCACCCTGACCCTGGCGTGGAACGCCAACGGTCATGAGCCGGGCAACGGCAACGGCCACCTGGCCTCCGGCGCCGGAACAGGAGACGCGGGCGCGGGGAGCGGCGCCGCGGCCGACGCCGAGACGGAGTTCGCGCCGCGTCCCGGCGTGCTGGAGGCAGCCCGGGCCGCCACCGGGCCCGAAGCGGGCGACGCCGGATCCGAAGGGAACGGCCATGCCGCGGCTCCGACCTTCACCCTGCCCACCGAGGAGGGGGCCGAGGTGCACGTCACCCGGCGCCTGTTCCGCAACGGCGAGAGCGAGTACCGCATCGACGGCAGGCGGGTGCGACTGCGGGACGTCCAGGATCTCATGCAGGCGGCGCGCATCGGCAGCCGCACCTACGCCGTCATCGAGCAGGACCGGATCAGCGCGCTGCTGTCGGCGCGCCCCAAGGAGCGCAAGGAGATGATCGAGGAGGCCGCCGGCATCCTCGGCATCAAGGCGCGCAAGCGGGCCGCCCTGCTCAAGCTGGAGCACACCGAGACCAACCTGGCGCGCCTGCGAGATCTGGTGAGCGAGATCACCCGGCAGGCCAACTCCCTCAAGCGCCAAGCTGCAAAGGCCCGGCGCTACCGGCGCACAGCCGAGGAGATCCGGCGGCAGCGCCGCATCCTGTTCCACCGGGAACACGCCGCCCTGGGGGAGCGGCTGGGCCGGCTGGAGGCGGAGTTCGCGCGCCTCAGCGCCGAGCAGGCTCAGGCGGCTGCCCATGTCTCCCGCCAGGACGCCGTGGTGGAAGGGCTGCGCCAGCGCATCGATGAGGACGGCCGGGGCGCCGGTGACCGGCGGGACGAGCTCCACGCCATGGAGCGCGAGGTGGACCGCCTGGACGGCGCGTTGCAGGGGCTGGCCCAGCGGCTGGCCGAGGCCGCGGACCTGGGCCAGCGCCGGAGCCGCGAGGCCGGGGACCTGCGCCAGCGGGCCCGGGAGGCCCGCCAGCAGGGGGAGGGCGGCGCGGCCCGGCGGGCCGAGGCGGCCACCGAGCTCACGCGCCACCAGGAGGAACTGGCCGGGCTGGAGTCCCGCTACACCGAGAGGCTGGCCGCCGCCGATGACGCCGCCCGCGCCGCCGAGTCGGATCGCGCCCGGCTCCTCGAGGCCGTGGCCCGGCTGGGCGAGGCCCGCAACGTGGCCCACCAGCTCGCCGAGCGTGGCAGCCGGCTGGCGGCGCAGCGGCAGCGGCTGGAGCGGGAGCGGCAGGACTGCGCCGCCGAGGAGTCGGAGGTCACCCGGCGCATGGAAGGGATGGCGGCACGGCTGCGGGATCAGAGCCGTGCGGCGGACGAGGCGGAGGCCTCCTGCCAGTCGGCCCTGGCCAGCCGGGACGGGGCGGCCCGCGCCGCCGAGGCGGCCCGGGAGGCGCTGGCGGCCGCCCGCCGCGAGCTGCACGCCTGGAGCGAGCGGGAGGCGGCCCTGGCCTCCCTGTGGCACGCCGCCCGCCAGGACGGGGACGGCGCCAGTGGAGCCGGCCGCTCCCTGGGCGAGGGGGTGGAGGTCGATCCTCGCTGGGAGGCGGCGGCGGGAGCCTGGGCCGAGGGGCTGCTTCAGGCGCGGATCATCGACGACGTGCCGGCGGCCCTGGCCGCCGTGCGCCAGGCGCGGGAGCGGGGAGAGGGCCGCATCCGGCTGGTGGTGCCCGGCCTGGTCCCGGCCGTCCTGCCGGGCCGGGAGCAGAGCCTGTACGGCGTCCTTGCCGGCGAGGGGCAGCGCGCCGCACTCCTGGCGGCGCTCAGCGGCGATCCGCTGCTGGTGGGCAGCCTGGAGGAGGCCGTGGAGCGGTGGCGGCGTGAGCCGGGCCGCGCGTGCCTCACCCCCGAGGGGGACGGCATCACCGCCACCGGCCTCATTGTCGGTGGCCACCGGGGCGAGTCCAGCGGCCTGCTGGCCTGCAACCGCCAGCGCCGCGAGGCTGCCGAGGCGGCCGCCGCCTGCCAGGCGAAGCTGCCGGCGCTGGAGCAGGCCGCCGAGGCGGCGCGCCAGCACCTGGCGTCCGCCGAGTCCGGCGCCGAGGCGGCCCGGGTCCGGCGCGAGGAGCTGACCGCGCAGGCCATGGAGTCCCGGCTCCTGCGGGAGCGCCTGGCCGAGGAGCAGCAGCGTGTGGCGCGCAGGAGGGAGGTGCTGGAAGCCGAGGAAGAGCTTCTGGCCCAGGAGGAGGCCGCGCAGCGCCGGGACGCGGAGCAGGCGGGCGCCGCCGAGGAGACGGCGGATGGCCGGCGCCTGGAGGCCGAGGCCGCGGCCGCGGCGTCCCAGGAGCGGCTGGACGCCCTGCGCCAGGAGATCCACCAGCTCGCCGGGGAGCGGGCCGAGCGCAAGTCGGAGGTGGCAGCCCGGCGCGAGTCCCTGGCGGCTCTGGAGCAGGAGCTGTCGCGGCTGACAGCCGAGGCGGCGGACCTGGAGGAGCGGGCCGAAGCCTGCGCCGCCGAGAGCGAGGATCTGGGCCGGCGGGGCGAGACCATGCAGGCCGAGCGGGCGGGGCTGGCGCGCCAGAAGGAGGAGGCGGCCGAGAAGGCCGCGGTGCTGCGCGAGCGGTGCCGGGCCGATGAGATGAGCCTGGCCGAGAGCCGGGCGGCCCTGGGCGGGGCCGAGGCCGCCGCCCGGGAACTGCGGAGCACCCTGGAGGAGGCCCGCGAGCGCACCCGGGCCGGCGAGCTGGACAAGGCCAGGGCCGCCGCCGACATGGACCACCTGGAGCGGGAATGCCGGGAGGAGTTCGCCTGCGAGCCGTCAGCCCTGGCCGAGGGGCTGACACCCGAGGAGCTCCAGGCCGACCCCGAGACCATTCGCGCCGAGGTGGCGCGCCTCCAGGGAATCCAGGAGAAGCTCGGTCCGGTGAACATGATGGCGTTGGAGCAGTTCGCCGAGGTGGAGGAGCGCGAGAAGTTCCTGGCCGCCCAGCAGCAGGACGTGGAGGAATCCATCCGCTCCCTCAAGGCCACCATCGCCCGCATCGATCACACCGCCCGGGAGCGGTTCCAGGAGGCCCTGGAGGCCATCCGCGGCGAGTTCGGACGGCTGTTCCGCGAGCTGTTCGACGGCGGCGTGGCCGACATCGAGCTCCAGGATCCCGAGGACATCCTGGAGAGCGGTGTGGACATCATCGCCCAGCCGCCCGGGAAGCGCACGCGCAACATCAACCTGCTGTCCGGCGGCGAAAAGGCCCTGTCGGCCATCGCGCTGCTCTTCGCCATCTTCAACTACAAGCCGTCGCCCTTCTGCCTCCTGGACGAGGTGGACGCCGCCCTGGACGAGGCCAACGTGGAGCGGTTCACGCGGCTTCTGCGCAGGTATGGCGGCGGCACCCAGTTCATCCTCATCACCCACAACCGGCGCTCCATGGAGGTGGCGGACGTCATGTACGGCGTGACCATGGAGGAGCCGGGCGTGTCGCAGACGGTGAGCCTGAAGATGGCCTGACGAGACAGGGGCGGGCGCCACCGCCCCGCGGCCCACCGGAGGGTGGCCCATGGACGTTCTCGTTTACGGCTTCGCCCGCGCCCCCGGCGCCCTGCCGGAGATCATGAATGTGGGGGCCGGGACCCTGCGTCTCCGCTTCCGGGGCCTGAGCGAGGCGCCCTCCTTCACCGGCCACGACGCCGTGCTGCTTCCCTTCGACGCCTACCTGCCCTGGCGTGAGGGAGGCGAGGGGGAGCGGCGGCTCACCGAGCTGCACCTCAGGGCTCAGATGGAGGTGCGGCGGGCCGCCGCGGCCGGGGTGAGCGTGGGGTTCCTCTACGAGGACGCCTTCGCCCACGACCTGTCCTCGGAGGATCTGGTGCGGCTCTCCCTGGGCGGCATGGTGCTGGAGGGGCTGGGCCTGGAGGCGGCGCCCCTGCCCGGGCCGGTGGACCGCATGCAGGTGCTGGCGCCGGCCTTCGCCTCGTTCCTGCGGCGTTTCGGCGTGGCCGAGTCGTACCTGGAGGCGCGCCGCCCCGTCCCGGGGCTGCATCCACTCTGCCGGACTCCCGCGCGGCAGCTCACCGGCGTGGCCCTCCAGGAGGGGAAGGGGAGCATCCTTTTCCTGCCGGGAGACCCCCGCCATCGCTTCCTGGAGTTCTTCACCTCCCTGGGCCAGGCCCTGGCCCACGAGCGGGAGGGGCTGAGCTCGGGCACGGACTTCCTGTTCACCGAGGAGCGGGAGCTGCTGGCGGAGCGGGAGCGGACGCGGAGCCGCCTGGCTGGCATCGAGATGCGTCTGGACCAGTTCCGCCGCCGCCGCCGGCTGCTGGCGCTGGTGGCCGCCAACCTGGAGAGGCGCCTGCCCGAGTGGTTCGCCACCTTCCTGGGTCTGGAGCTGGTCCCCGCAGGGGAGGCGGGGGTGTTCTTCCTGGAGGAGCCGCCCCGGGCGCTCCTGGGCGCCACCGCCGGCTATGCCGGCGACACCCTGCTGGGCCTGGAGGAGATCCGCGACGAGCTGGTGGCGTCGGAGCGGCTGGAGGCGGGACGGCCCACGTTGCTGTTTCTGGCCGCGGGCGCAACCCAGGAACCGCCCGCCGGCGCCGGGTCGGAGACGCCCTTTGATCTGGCCGCCGAGTCGGCGAGGGCAGGCATCCATCTCTTCGCCCCGGACGATCTGCTGCGGCTCATCGACGGGGAGCCGGCACAGGTGACGGCCGATGCCCTGGTCGCCGGGCTGCGGGGACGCGCCTCGGCCTGCTAGGCGCGTGCGCGGCGGGCGCCCGGGTGCTTCTTGCTACGCCGCGCCCTTCAGGCCGTGGCCGGTGAGCACCACCACCACGGGCCCGGCGCCGGCGTGGAGGGAGCCCACGGCCAGGGCACGCAGGGCGCCGGCGGCGGCCGCCGCCGAGGTGGGCTCGGCGTCGAACCCCGCCCGGCCCAGGGCATGGCCGGCGCGTGAGATGGCGTCGTCCTCAACCGCCACCGCCACCCCGCGGCTGCCGGCCAGCGCCGCCAGCACCTCGCCGTAGCGCACGGGCCGCGGCGTGCGGATGGCGTCGGCCAGCGTGTCGCCCCCCCGCACCGCCGGCGGGCCGGCCGCAACCATCGCCGCGAGCTCCGGCGCTCCCGGCGCCGCCCCCGGGCCGGGCGCGGTCCCGGCCAGGCGGCGCCACCCCTCCACCAGCGGGGCGAAGGCGGCCGACTGCACCGCCACCAGGCGGGGTGCGCGATCCAGGCTCCCCGCCGCCACGAGATCAGCGAAGCCGTGGGCCAGGCCCAGGAGCAGGCCTCCCTGTCCCACCGGGACGCACACGGCGGCGGGCGCCTGTCCGCCCATCTGCTCCACCAGCTCCCAGGCGAGAGTGCGTGGCCCGGCGAGGAAATGCGGGTTCCACGCATGGCCGGCGTAGAAACGGTCGTGAGCCGCCTCCAGGCAGGCCGACGCCACCGCGTCGCGGCCCCCTTCCACCCGCACCACCTGGGCGCCGTACGCCTCGATCTGGCGCCGCTTCATGGCCGGGCTGTCGTGGGGGACGAACACCGTCACCTCCATCCCGGCCCGGGCACCGTAGGCGGCCAGGGAGGCTCCGGCGTTTCCCGACGAGTCCTCCACCACCCGCGCCACGCCCCGTGAGCGCAGGTGGGAGACCGCCACGGTCCACCCACGGTCCTTCCACGAGCCGGTGGGGTTGCAGAAGTCGCACTTGAGCAGCAGGTCGCGCCCCTCCAGGCGGGCGGGAACGAGCGGGGTCATCCCCTCGCCCAGGGTGATGATCTCCCCGGGAGGGAGGGGCGGCAGGGCGCGGCGGTAGCGCCACAGACCCGCGCGCTCAGGCTCCACGCTCTCCAGGGGAGCCTCGCCGGCGAAGGCGAGATGAAACGGTCCGCCGCAGGAGCAGCGCCAGGCCCCGGCATCCTCCGGCGCGGCGCCGCAGAGCGTGCAGCGCAACCCCGCGCTCATGTCAGGGAAGCTCGTCCAGGATGGCGCGTGCCGCGTCCAGGGGGGAGGTGGCGGCGGTGATGGGGCGGCCCACCACCAGGCGCGAGGCGCCGGCGGCGATGGCCTCCGCCGGTGTGGACACCCGGCGCTGATCCCCGGCGGCGGCGCCCCGAGGGCGCACCCCTGGCGTGACCAGGAGGACGTCGTTGCCCAGCTCGCGGCGCAGGGCGGCCACCTCCAGGGGAGAGCAGACCAGGCCATCCAGGCCGCTCTCCCGGGCCAGCGCCGCCAGTCGCGCCACCTGTGCCGGCGGCGCAGCCTCCACGCCCACCTCGCGCAGATCGCCCGCCTCCAGGCTGGTGAGCACGGTCACTCCCAGCAGGCCCGGCCGCCGTGCCCCGGGGATGTCGGACGCGAAGTCCTCGCGCCGGCACTCCCGGGCGGCCTGCACCGCCGCCTGCAGCATCCGCCGGCCGCCGCCGGCATGGACCGTCATGAGGCTCACCCCGGGCAGCCGGCAGGCGGAATGAACGGCACCGGCCACGGTGTTGGGAATGTCATGGAACTTGAGGTCCAGGAAGACCCGGGCGCCGGCCGCCGCCACCTCGCCCACCACCTGCGGACCGTGGGCGGCGAACAGCTCCAGTCCGATCTTGAAGGTGCCCACCACCGGCCGCAGGGCGGTCACCCATCCCAGGGCCTGCGCCCGGTCGGACGTGTCCAGGGCCACGATCAGGCGGGGATCCACAAGGCGAGTCTAACACAGCCCTCCCGGCGCCCCTTCGCCCCGGTGGTATACTTTCCGTCATGACCGAGGCGGCCGAGAACCGGATCCAGGGCGCTCCCGCCGGGCGCCTGCAGCGGGCCACGGCGGTGCTGTTCGCCCTGGCCGCCGGCCTGGTTCTCATCTTCGGCCTGCTGTTCATGTTCGCCAACCAGCAGGCCGGCGCCGCCGCCGGCGACGTGGCAGTCATCTCCCAGCGCGGCGAGGCGGTGGATGTGCGCGCGCACCTGGCACAGGGCAAGTTCACCGTCATCGACTTCTACGCCGACTGGTGCGCCAACTGCAAGGTGGTGACTCCGTACCTCGAGGAGCTGGTGCGCGTGCGGGGAGACGTAGCGCTGCGCAAGGTCAACGTCGTCAACTGGGAAACGCCGGTGGTGGCCCAGTACCGGGTGACCTCCCTGCCCTACCTGCAGATGTACGGCCCGGACGGGCGGCTGCTGGCCGACGGCGTCGACGCCGTGCTGGCCCAGCTCAAGAGCCGCTTCCCCTCTGGCCCGCCGAGCCCGCCGAGCACGCCGAGCACGCTGGGCCCCTCCAGCTAGACGGGCCCCTCAGGCCCGCAGCCCCCCCACCAGCTCCGCCACCCGTGTGACGCCGCGGGCGGCACACCAGGCCGACAGCCCGTCCACCAGGGCGGCGGCCCGGCCGGGGTCCACGAAGTTCACCGTTCCCACCTGCACCGCCGCAGCCCCGGCCAGCAGGAACTCCACGGCGTCCACCTCGCTCATGATTCCCCCCATGCCCATGATGGGGACCTGCACCGCCGAGGCGACGCGGTGGGTCATGTAGAGGGCCAGGGGCTTGATGGCCGGGCCCGACAGGCCCCCCACGCCGTTGGCCAGCACCGGCCGGCGGACCTCGGCGTCGATGCACATGCCGGTGAAGGTGTTCACCAGCGAGAGGATGTCCGCGCCGGCATCGGCAGCGGCGCGGGCGGGTTCGCGGATATCGGTGACGTTGGGGGAGAGCTTGACGATGAGGGGGAGGGTGGTCACCTTGCGCACGGCGCCCACCAGCGCGGCCAGGCTGCGGGGATCCACGCCGAACTCCATCCCGCCCTTCTCGGTGTTGGGGCAGGAGACGTTGAGCTCCACGCCAGCCAGGCCCGGCGCCCCCTCCAGCCGCCGGCAGACCTCCACGTACTCCTCGGGGCTCTCACCGAAGACGTTGGCCAGCACAGCCGTGTCGAAGTCGCGCAGGGCCGGGAGCTTCTCGGTGAGGAAGGCGTCGACACCCACGTTCTGCAGGCCGATGGCGTTGAGCATGCCCGAGGGCGTCTCGTAGATGCGCGGCGGGCGGTTGCCCCGCCGCGGCTTGAGGGACAGCCCCTTCACCACCAGGCCGCCCAGGCGGCCCAGGTCCATGAAGGGAGAGAACTCGGTGCCGTAGCCGAAGGTCCCCGAGGCGGTGACGATGGGGTTCTTGAGACGCAGCGGCCCCAGGGTCACGCCCAGCTCGACGGGGGCACCCTGCCCGGCGCCGCCGTCCCTCACGGCTCCACGCTTCCGGCCCAGTCCACCCGGCCGGCGGGAAACGTGGGCCCGTCCACGCAGATGCGCCGGTTGCCGTCAGGGGTACCGTCCGGCGCCCGCACGGGGATGACGCAGGACAGGCACACGCCAAAGCCGCACCCCATGAAGGCTTCCACCGAGAAGTGCCCGCCGGCGCCGTGGCGGGCCAGGACGGCGTCGGCGGCGGCCATCATGGGGGTGGGGCCACAGATGTAGGACACGGCCGCCCGCCGCTCCTCCGGGTCCAGCGCCGCCAGGGCCCGGTCCAGGAGCTCGGTGACGAAGCCGTGGTGCCCCAGGCTGCCGTCGTCGGTGGCGGTGGAGATCTCCACGCCGGCGGGGAAGAGATCGCGCCCCACCAGGTCGCCGGCGCCGCGGGCGCCGTAGAGCAGGCTCAGTCGGCGCCCGGACTGATCCAGGTGGCCCGACAGGAGCGGGAAGGGGGCGATGCCGATGCCGCCGGCCACCATGAACACGGTGGCGCCGCCGGGCGGGTCGGGGAAGGGCTGACCCAGGGGACCCACCATCCCCACCGGGCTGCCAGGGCGCAGCTCCGCCAGGAGGGCGGTGCCCCGTCCCGTCACCTTGTAGAGGAGATCCACCGTGGGGCCGTGGGGACCCTTTCCCACACGGGCCACCGAGAACGGCCTCCCCAGGAGCGGATCGGTCCCTTCCCGGACGCGGACCATGACGAACTGTGCGGGCCGGATCCGGGAGGCGATGGCCGGCGCGTCGAAGATGGCCAGATAGTTGCCGCCGCCGAGATCCTCGCTGGCGAGGAGGGGGACGCTGCCGCTGAACGTCATGTCCGGCCGATGCTACAGCGCGGCGGCGCCGGCGGCAACCGCCGTGGTACGATGCCGCGACCCATGGCCTCCTCCAAGCGTCTGAGCCGGCCTCCCCGGGCCCGGACCACGCTGGCCCGCATGGCGGTCAACGCCACCCTGGCGGGGCTGTGGGCGGCAGGGATCCTGGCCCTGCTGATCTTCTACCTCAACCCTGGTGTGCGCCTGACCATGCGCACCTACTGGCCGGTGGCGGCGCCGGTGATCCTCTTCTACGCGCCGGCCAGCGGGCTGCTCTGGACGATCCTGGCCGGGGTGGTGCGCCTGTTCGCCGCCTTCCGGGTGCGCATCCCCTGGGTGGGGTTCCGTCCGTTCTATCGCTTTCTGGTAGCCGACCTCTGCCTGCTGGCGGTGCTGTTCGCCCGCAACCTGCGCCTGGTCCGGGACTATCTCCCGCCGGCCATGGTGAGCCACCTGCGCGGCGCCTGCTCGCTGCTGGCCGTGGCGGCGGCGCTGCTGGCGGCAGATGCCCTCTGGCGCGGGGTCACCCGCCGCCGGCTGCGGCCGCTGGCCGCGGCGGCGGCCGCGCTGCTCCTGACCGCCGGCCTGTTCGGCATCCGGGAGCGCTACAAGGAAGAACGCCCGCCCCTGTCGGCGTCCGAGTTCGAGCCGCCGGCGCCGGCCAGCAGCCTCCTTCTCATGGGGCTGGGCGGCGCATCGCCCGATGACCTGTTCCCCATGGTGGCGGACGGGCGCCTGCCCCACCTGAGCGCCCTGGTCAGCGCGGGCAGCTCGGCGCCGCTGGTCTCGCCGGTGCCGCCCCGGACCCGGGCGGCCTGGGCCACCGTCCTCACCGGGAGGTCTCCGGCGTTCCACGGAGTGGTCAGCGAGGGGATGTTCGCGCCTCGCACCGGCCAGCCGCGCCTGCACGTGGCGCCTCAGGGGGTGGGGTTCGCCGCCCTGCTCCGGCTGGGTCTGCTCCAGGCCAGCCCGGAGCCCGTCCCTCTCTCCGGCGCCACGCTGGACGGCATCCTGTCCCGCAGCGGCTACGGCGTGGTGGCGGCGGGCTGGGATGGCCTCATTCCCGCCCGGCCGGCAGGAGCACCGCTCCCGTCCCTGCCGGCGGCGGTGGCGGTGCACGCTGGCATCCTGCGAACCCACGTGGAGACGGCCCGGCGGGATCCCGAGGGAGCCCCACTGGCGGCGGCACTGGAGGCCGCCATGGCCGCGGACCTGGAGGTGGGGCTGCGCCTCCAGGCCGCCTCCATGGAAGCGGCGGGCCGGCCCCAGGCCGTCCTGGCGCGCTTCGCCGGGATGGAGCGGGTGACCCGGGTCTTCCTGCGCTACCAGCGCCCGGACGAGTTCGGGAACGTGAGCGACGATGAGCTGGAGCGGTACGGGCAGGTGGTGCCCGACTACGCCCGTTTCCTGGATGCCTGGCTGGGGGTTCTGCGCGCCCAGGCCGGCCCGGGCGCGCGGGTGGTGGTGGTCAGCCCCTACGGGATCCGCC
>JBFGDW010000026.1:0-18402 GCA_041580435.1 Candidatus Polarisedimenticolia bacterium
CCCTCACAGGGAAGCTGGGCGACGTCATGAAGGAATCGGCCCGCGCGGCCCTGTCCTTCATCCGCTCCCGGGCCGAGGAGTACCGGATCGACGAGAATTTCTACCGCAAGTTCGACATGCACATCCACGTGCCGGAGGGCGCCATCCCCAAGGACGGTCCCTCGGCGGGGATCACCATCGCCACCTCGCTGGCGTCGGCGCTCACCCGCATCCCGGTGCGGCGGGACGTGGCCATGACGGGGGAGATCACCTTGCGGGGCAAGGTGCTGGCCGTCGGCGGCATCAAGGAGAAGCTGCTGGCCGCCCACCGCATGGGGATCACCAACATCGTCCTGCCCAAGGACAACGAGAAGGATCTCACGGAACTGCCCAAAGACGTCCAGGACGCCCTGACCATCCACCTGGTGGACTCGGTGGACGAGGTCTTTGACCTGGCTCTCGAGACGCGCCTGCCCCGCCTCAACAAGAAGGTGGAGGGCGGCTTTGACGAGAACCTGGACAAGACCGTCCCCGGAGGGCCCGTCGCCCACTGAGGGCGGGCTGACCCTGCACACCAGGCGGCTGGCCGGACGGCCTGCGCGCCCCAGAAGTCCGCTTCCCGCGACGAGGATCCCTTGAGGACAGGAGAGGCCCGCTTCCTGACCGCCGTGGCCCGACCCCAGGCCTACCCCCCGCCCCAGGGGCCGGAGGTGGTGCTGCTGGGGCGGTCCAACGTGGGCAAGTCCAGCCTCATCAACGCCCTGACCGGGTGCCGGGGACTGGCACGGGTGAGCCGCACACCGGGACGGACCCAGCAGGTGAACTTCTTCGCCGCCGACGGCCTGGGCACCCTGGTGGACCTGCCCGGGTACGGATTCGCCCGGGCACCCGAGGCGGTGCGCCGGGCCTGGAAGCCGCTGGTGGACGCCTACCTGTCCGGCCCGCGCCCCCTGGCCCTGTGCCTCCTGCTGGTGGACGCCCGGCACCCGCCGTCGGAGCAGGACGTCCGGATGCTGGCCTGGCTGAAGGAGACCGAGCGGCCCACCCAGGTGGTCCTGACCAAGGCCGACGCGCTGTCCGGAGGCCAGCTTCCCGCGCGACGGGAGGAGGCGGCCCGGGCGCTGGGGCTGCCAGAGGGCGCGCCACCGCCCCTTCCCGTGTCGGCCCGCACGGGACGGGGAATCCCCGAGCTCAGGGCCCTGGTCCACCGGGCGGTGTGCCCATGAGCCGGACCCGCTCCGAGGGAGAGGCCCGGCAGCCGCAGGAGGAGGCGGTGATGGAAGAGCAGGAGGTGGTGGGGACCGAGGCGCCTGCCCCCGCAGGGCGCCGGCGGCGTCGCAGCGAGAACCAGATGGACATCAAGGACCTGAAGGAGCGCAACATCAAGGACCTGCTGTCCATTGCCCAGCAGCTGGACGTGCCCGGCGCCACGAGCCTGCGGAAGCAGGAGCTCATCTTCGGCATCCTGCAGGCGCAGACCGAGAAGAGCGGGTTCATCTTCTCGGAGGGCGTCCTGGAGTGCCTGCCTGACGGCTTCGGCTTCCTCCGGGCCCCCGAGTACAACTACCTGCCGGGACCCGACGATATCTACGTCTCGCCGTCCCAGATCCGCAAGTTCGGCCTGCAGACCGGCGACACGGTCTCGGGACAGGTGCGCCCGCCCAAGGAGGGAGAGCGCTACTTCGCCCTCATCAAGGTGGAGGCGGTCAACTTCGAGACGCCCGACGTGGCGCGCAACAAGATCTTCTTCGACAATCTCACGCCCCTTTACCCCAACGAGCGCATCCGCCTGGAGACCAGCCGCGAGAACGTCTCGGCCCGCATCATGGACATCCTGACCCCCATCGGCAAGGGGCAGCGGGGTCTCATCGTGGCCCCGCCCCGCACCGGGAAGACCATGCTCCTCCAGAACCTGGCCAACTCGGTGGCCGCCAACCATCCCGAGATGGCCCTCATCGTGCTGCTCATCGACGAGCGCCCCGAGGAGGTCACCGACATGGAGCGCTCGGTGAAGGGGGAGGTGATCTCCTCCACCTTCGACGAGCCGGCCACGCGCCATGTCCAGGTGGCCGAGATGGTCATCGAGAAGGCCAAGCGCCTGGTGGAGCACCGCAAGGACGTCATCATCCTGCTGGACTCCATCACCCGCCTGGCCCGGGCCTACAACACCATCGTGCCCCCGTCGGGAAAGGTCCTGTCGGGGGGCGTGGACGCCAACGCCCTGCAGCGCCCCAAGCGGTTCTTCGGCGCCGCCCGCAACATCGAGGAAGGCGGCTCCTTGACCATCATCGCCACCGCCCTCATCGACACCGGGAGCCGCATGGATGACGTCATCTTCGAGGAGTTCAAGGGGACCGGCAACATGGAGATCAACCTGGACCGGAAGCTGGCCGACAAGCGGACGTGGCCGGCCATCGACCTGAACCGGTCGGGCACCCGGAAGGAGGAGCTGCTCCTGTCCAAGAAGGAGCTGGACCGCACCTGGGTGCTGCGCAAGGTGCTCACCTCCCTGTCCAGCGTGGACGCCATGGAGCTGCTGGTGGACCGGATGGCCAAGACGGCGGGTAACGAGTCGTTCCTGGACTCCATGAACGAGTAGGCCGCCCCGGACTCCCGCCCCGGGAAGCGGGCCGGAGGGGCGGCGGGGTGCTATAATGCCTGATTCGCACAGCCGGGGCCTGGGCCCCGGGCCCAGGAGACCGACATCGTGAAGCCCAAGATCCATCCCGAGTACCGCGAAGTGGAAGTGACCTGCGCCTGCGGCCACGCCTTCAAGACGCGCTCCACCAAGGAGGAGCTGCGCCTGGAGATCTGCTCGGCCTGCCACCCGTTCTTCACCGGCCGCCAGAAGCTGGTGGACTCGGCCGGGCGCGTGGAGCGCTTCCAGCGCAAGTACGGCCAGTCCTCAGGCGGCGGCAGCGGCCGCTGAGGCGGTCGATCCCCCTGCGGGGGCGGCGCGCCGCCTGACCGGCGGCTTCCCTTCCGCCAGAGGAACCCGTGTTCTCCAAGCTGGACAGCATCGAGGCGCGGTTCGAGGAGCTGTCGGGCCGGCTGGCTGATCCGGAGATCGCCGCGGACCCCGCCGCCTACCGGAAGCACGCCCAGGCCTATGCCGAGATCCAGGACCTGGTCCGGGCCTACCGGGAGTACAAGAAGGTCGCCCGGGAGCTGGAGGAGGCCCGGGGACTGGAAGGCTCCAGCGACGGCGACATGGCGGCGCTGGCCGTCGAGGAGGCCCGGGCGCTGGCCGCGCGCCTGGAGGAGCTGGCGGCGAGGCTGCGCGCCATGCTGCTCCCCCGGGATCCCAACGACGACAAGAACGTCATCCTGGAGGTGCGGGCGGGCACGGGCGGCGCCGAGGCCTCGCTGTTCGCCGCCGAGATCTTCCGCATGTACGCCCGCTACGCCGAGCGGCAGGGCTGGAAGCTGGACCTCACCGACCTGCACGAGTCGGAGGCCGGCGGCATCAAGGAGGCGCTGGCGGTCATCGAGGGGAAGGGGGTCTTCTCCCGCCTCAAGTACGAGAGCGGCGTGCACCGCGTGCAGCGGGTTCCCGCCACCGAGGCCTCGGGGCGTATCCACACCTCGGCGGTGACGGTGGCCGTTCTCCCCGAGGCGGAGGAGGTGGAGGTGGCCATCCCGGAGAAGGACCTGCGGATCGATCGCTTCTGCTCCTCGGGGCCCGGGGGCCAGAGCGTCAACACCACCTACTCGGCGGTGCGGCTGACCCATCTGCCCACGGGCCTGGTGGTGAGCTGCCAGGACGAGAAGTCCCAGCACAAGAACCGGGAGAAGGCGCTGCGTGTGCTGCGCGCCCGGCTCCTGGACCTGAAGCTGCGGGAGCAGCAGGCCGCCACCGCGGCGGAGCGCCGGGCCCAGGTGGGGAGCGGGGACCGCTCCGAGAAGATCCGGACCTACAACTTCCCCCAGAGCCGGGTCACCGACCACCGGATCGGACTGACCACCCACCGCCTTCAGGAGGTCCTGGATGGCGATCTGGAGCCGCTGGTGGAGCCCCTGGTGACCCACTTCCAGGCCGAGAAGCTCCGGGAGCAGGTCACCTCGGGATGAGCCGGTTGACGGTGGCCGCGGTGCTGGAGGCGGCCGCGTCGCGGCTCCGCGCTGCGGGGCTGGCGCAGCCGCGCCTGGAGGCGGAGGTCCTGCGGGCCCATCTCCTGGGGACGGACGGGCGAGTCCGCGTGTGGCGGGAGCCCGGGGCTCCCGGGGCCCGGGTGGTGGAGGGCGAGCTGGACGAGCTGTGCCGGCGGCGGGCGTCGGGGGAGCCGTCGGCCTACCTCACCGGCCAGCGCGAGTTCTGGTCC
This sequence comes from Candidatus Polarisedimenticolia bacterium, assembly GCA_041580435.1. Taxonomy (GTDB): domain Bacteria; phylum Acidobacteriota; class Polarisedimenticolia; order SMYD01; family SMYD01; genus JBFGDW01. The sequence continues at coordinate 4,302 of JBFGDW010000026.1, forward strand.
CTCCCCCTGGCGGTGGACCGGCGCGTGCTCGTTCCGCGCCCCGAGACCGAGCACCTGGTGGAGACGGCCCTGGCGCGCCTGCCGGGAGGGGCGGAGCCGGTGGTGGACTTCGGCACCGGCAGCGGCTGCGTGGCGCTGGCGCTGGCTTCCGAGCGCCCGGAGTTGCGGCTCATCGCCGTGGACCGGGATCCCGCGGCGCTGGCGGTGGCCGGCGAGAACGCCCGGCGCCTGGGCCTGGCGGGGCAGGTCCTCCTCCTGCGCGCCGATGGGGTGGCAGCGCTGGGGCCGGGCCCCTGCCTGCAGGGGGTGGTATCCAATCCCCCGTATGTCCCCGCCGGCAGCGTGGCCAGGCTGCAGCCCGAGGTCCGGGAGCACGAGCCGCGCCACGCCCTCACCCCCGGCCCCGACGGCCTGGAGCTGACCCGGGCCATCGTCGCCGACGCCGCGTCGGCGCTGATCCCGGGAGGCCTGCTGGCGCTGGAGGTGGACCCCGCCCGCCGGGACGAGGTGGTCGCGCTGCTGGCACAAGCGGGATGGGAAGGGGTCCAGGTGACCCCCGACCTGGAGGGGCGCCCGCGCGTCGTCTCCGCCCTGCGGCGGCGCTGAGGCGGCCGGTGTCCGCCGGGTCCTCCCTCCTGAGCGTGGCCGCTGCCGTGGCCCGGGTGTGGGAGACGGTGCGCCCCCTCCCGGAGGTGGAGGTGCCGGCCGGCGCGGCGGTGGGCCTCACCCTGGCCGAGGACCTGGCCTGGCCAAGCCATCTCCCTTCCCTGGACGTGTCGGCCATGGACGGCGTGGCGCTGCACAGCGCGGCGGGCGGGGAGGAGGCGGTCCTGGAGGTGGCGGGGACCACCTGCGCCGGTGAGCCGCCGGGCCCGCCTCTGTCACCGGGACAGTGCCGCCGGATCATGACCGGCGCCCCCCTCCCCCCGGGTGCCGATGCCGTGCAGCGGGTGGAGCGCACCGCGCCGGCGGGAGAGGGCCGGGTCCGGCTACTGGCGGCGGTGCGGCCGTGGGAGAACGTGCGCAGGGTGGGGAGCGAGCGCCGCGCCGGCGCCCGCGCCCTGGAGCGGGGCGCGCGCCTCGGTCCGGTCCACGCCGGCCTGCTGGCCCTCCTGGGGCGGGCGTCGGTGAGGGTGATCCGGCGCCCGCGAGTGACCGTGGCCGCCACCGGCGATGAGCTGGTGGGTGCGGGGGAGGGCGCGGCCCCCTGGCAGGTGCCCAACTCCAACGGGCCGCTGCTGGCCGCTCTGGTCCGCTCCTGGGGGGCGGAGGTCCTGGAGGCCGGGATCCTGCCGGATCGCGGCCCGGAGCTGCGCGAGGCCATCACCGGCGCCTCCCGGCGCAGCGACCTGATCCTGCTGTCAGGCGGTGTTTCGCGAGGGGATCTGGATCTGGTCACCGGTGCCCTGCCGGCCGCGGGCCTGAACCCGATCTTCCATGGCGTGGCGGTGAAGCCGGGCAAGCCGATCCTGTTCGCCTCGAGCCGCGATGGCCGGGTCCATGCCTTCGGCCTGCCGGGCAACCCGCTGTCGGCGCTGGTGGGGTGCGTCCTGTTTGCGTGGCCGGCGCTGGAGCGGCTGGCAGGTCGCCCGCACCCTCCCGCGGCGCTGCAGGCGCGCCTGGCGGAGCCGCTGGCCCGGGGCAGCGGCGAGCGGGAGGAGCTGCGGCCCGCCCGGCTCTCCGTCTTGCCAGGCGGGGGCTGGCAGGTGGCGGTGCTGCACGCGGCCTCCTCGGCCGATCTGGGGGCGGTGGCCCGGGCCGGGGCCCTGGTCCATCTGCCGCCCCGCTGCTCGCCCCTCCCGGCGGGGGCCGCGGTGGCGATCATCCCGCTGCCTGGGGCCAGCCAGGAGCCGCTCCCTCTGCCGACGGACTAGCGCCCGCGGCGCTTCAGGGGCCCACCCCCAGGGCGCGGAGCTTGTTGCGGGCCAGGCGGGCCTCGTCGGTGTCGGGATAGGTCTTGACGAGATGGTCCAGCAGCACCACCCCCTCGCCGATGCGGTTGGCGTCCATGAGCAGGAGCCCGCGCTTGAGGAGGGCGGGCGGCACCTTGTCCCCCCGCGGGTGGTCCTGCACCACCCGGGCGTACCCCTGGAGGGCCTCCTCGCGCTTGCCGCGCGCGGCGGCGATCTCCGCCAGGTAGTAGACCGCGTCGTCGGCCAACTCCCCCTGCGGGCGGCGCTGGAGGACATCGCCGAAGCCCAGCGCCGCCAGGTCGTAGTCGCCGCGGGTGTAGTCGGCGTAGGCCTTCTGGAAGATCCCCGCCGGGTCCTCGCCGGCGGGGATGGTGGGGGGAGCGGCGGCGGGGGAAGGGTCGGGCGGCGGCGCCGCCGGCGGCGGGGCGGCCTCCGGCTCGCTTCCGGCCAGCGGCACTGGGCGCCGGGACATCTGCTCCAGGCGGAGCCGGATCCGCTCCAGCTCGTAGCTGATCCCGCCCAGCTGCTCGTCGCTGCCCTCCAGGCGCCGGGCCAGGGCATGGACCTGCGCCTCCAGGACGTCCAGCCGGTCCCGCATGGCCAGCACCTCCATCGAGGGTTCGGGGGCGGCGGCCGGCGTCTGGCCGGCCATCTCCTCCACCCGACTGCGGGTGGCCGCCTGCTCCTGGCGCAGGCGGTCCACCGACAGGCGCAGCGAGTCCACGTCCCGCTGCAGCCCGCCGCCCGGGGACAGGGTGGCGGCGCAGCCCGGCAGGCCGGCCAGCGCCGCCAGCAGGAGCCACCCGGCCAGCCTACGGGACACGGAACTCGGCCCGGCGGTTGCGGGCGTAGGCCGCCTCGTCGCGGCCTGGATCGGCGGGCCGCTCCTCACCAAAGGAGACGGTGGAGAGGCGGTCGGCGGCGATGCCGCGCTGCACCAGGTACTCCTTGGCACTGTGGGCGCGTCGGTCGCCCAGGGCCAGGTTGTACTCCACGGTGCCGCGCTCGTCGCAGTGCCCCTCGATGCGCACCCGGATGGAGGGGTTGGCCCGGAGGAACTCGGCGTTCCGGTCCAGGGCCCCCCGGGCCTGCTCCGTGAGGCCCGAGCGGTCGAACTCGAAGTAGACGGTCTCCAGCATCCCCTCGGCCCAGGCCGAGTCGCCGGTCCGGGACAGGTCGCCGCCGGTCAGGTCGGTCTCCTCCAGGGAGGCCGACGAGCCGAAGGGGTCCGTGACCCGCTCGGGGGGCGGCGACGGCCGCGACGCCGCGGGGTCGGTGACATCAGGGCCCGAGCCTGCCAGCCCATCGGCCGCCGGCCGGGTGCGGCATCCGGGCAGGGTGAGCAGGCCGAGAACAGCCAGCGCTGCCAGGGCGCCGGCCCAACGGTGGCCACGGTTCATGGTGCTGACCTCCTGTGGAGTCGAGTGAGAGTCATGAGTGGTGGATCACGGGGACCAGTCCGGCGTCTCGCTGTTGCCCAGCTGGGTGAGCCGGCGCACGTTCCCGCCGGACAGGTCCATGGTGTAGATCTGATAGGTCCCGGTGCGGTTGGAGGAGAAGACGATGTGCATTCCGTCTCGGGAGAAGCGCGGGTTCTCGTTGTTCCCCTGGCCCCGGGTCAGGCGGCGGGTGGCGCCGCTGGCCAGGTCCACCAGGACGATCTCGAAGCGCCCCTCCATGCGGCTGACGTAGGCCAGCAGGTTCCCGCGGGGAGACCAGGCCGGCGACTCGTTGTAGCTTCCCTGGGTGGTGACGCGCCGGACGTTGGCGCCGTCGGCGTCCATGACGTAGATCTGCGGCCCCCCGGAGCGGTCGGAGGTGAAGGCGATCTCCCGGCCGGTGGGGGAGTAGGCCGGAGAGGTATCGATGGCCGGGTGGTTGGTCAGGCGGGTGATGCGGTTGCTGCCCATCTCGATGCGCACCAGCTCCGAGTTCCCCTCCCGGCTGGCCGAGTAGACCATGGAGCGGCCGTCCGGCGCCCACTCAGGGGCCGAGTTGAGGTCCCCCTCCCGGGCGAACACCCTCGACCGGCGGCCGTCGGCGTCGATGAGGTGGATCTCGGGCCGCCCGGTGACGAAGGTGATGTAGGCCAGCTGGGTGCCGTCGGGGGACCACGCCGGTGACAGGTTGACGCTGCCGTTGTTGGTGAGCCGGACCGGGCGGTGGCCGTCATAGTCCATGACGTAGATCTCCTTCCGGCCGGGCGTCACCTGGGAGGTGAAGGCGATCTTGCTCAGGAAGATGCCCTCAGCGCCGGTGAGGTGCTTGACCACGTCGTTGGCCAGCTTGTGACCGATGCGCCGGGCCAGCGCCTCCTCCCCCTCGTAGCGCTTGCCGAAGATGAGCTGACCGCCCTGGCCACCCTGGGCGGCCGATTCGGTGTTGTACAGGCGTCCCTCCACCTGCAGCTCGCCGCTGCGCAGACCCAGCTTGCCCAGGAAGACGGCCGAGGCGCCGATGGAGAGCCAGTCCCGGAAGCGGACGTCGCGCTCGGAGAAGGCCGGCACCAGGCGGTACAGGTCCCGGTCCACCAGGTTGAAGTAGCCCGAGAAGGCCAGGTCGCTCCAGATGACGTCGTGGATCTCCGCCGCCAGCCGGGCCGGATGATCCCCCGGAGCCACCGACGGGAAGGGGGGGACGGCGATGTCGATCTTCTCCAGCCCCTCACCGGTGACGGTGAGCTCGATGCGGGACCCCTCCTGGGCCGGCGCGGGCGGGGCCAGGAGGAGGACGCCTGCGAGAAGGGCGAGGGTGGGGCGGAGAACGGAGGGGGTCATGACGGCTCCTGGTGTTCTACAGGCTCACGGGCTCGAGGGTGAAGGTCACGGCCAGGTCCACCGTGTCGCCGGTGTAGGCGGGCGGCAGCGGTGGGAAGGGAGAGGCCCGGAACACGGCGCGCAGGGCGGCGCTGTCCAGGGCGGGGTACGGGGACGGGATGTCCACGGCCACGTCGGAGACCCGCCCCTGTCGGTCCAGGCGGAAGTTCACCCGCACGGCCAGGGTCCCCTCGCCGCCGGCAGGGTGGATGGGCGGCTGGTAGCTGGCCTGGAGCTTGTTGCGCACCAGTCCGGCGTAGTAGGAGTGGCCGAAGCTGCCGCCACCGATGGACAGGCCGATGCCGGCGCCGCCGCCCGAGGGCGAGGCACCGGCGCCCGTGCCGCCGCCCGGCCCGGTGGCGCCGGGCCGGGTGTCGCCGCCGCTGCCGGTGGCCCCGGGTGAGGCGGCAGCGGGGCGGGGCGGCTCGGGCTTGGCGGCCGGCTTGGCGGTGGGCTTGGCCTGGGGCTTGGGCTTGGCCGGCTCGGGCTTGGCGGGCGCCTTGGTCTTGACCGGCGGCGGGGGGGGCGGGGGCGCCGCTTCCGCCGGCGGAGCAGGCTGGGGATCGGGGGCGGCCGCCTCCGCCGGGGCCGGGGCCGGCTCCACCGGCGCCGGGGGACCGCCGCCTGCCGGCAGCTCCACCAGGGAGCCGAGCATGACGCTGTCCCAGCGCGGCGGGGCCGGCCGGGGGAGCAGGCCCGGGATCACCATGACCGCCGCGGCCAGGAGAAGGTGCCCGGCGGCGGAGTAGCTGACCATGCGGGGCAGGCCCGGCGCCAGGGGGCGGGGGAGACGGACGGCGACGCGCACCCTGGCCTCATCCTCCAGCCCGACGCGCCGGCGCCGGCTGCACCACGAGGCCGACCTGCTGCACGCCCCCCTTGCGGCACTGGTCCATCACGTACATGACGCGCCCGTAGGGGATGGCCTCGTCGGCGCGCAGGTAGACGAAGTCCAGGCCCGTGGCCTGGCGCGCCTCCTCGATGCGCACGTGAAGGAGCTGCTCATGGACCGGGCGGTCGTCCAGCCAGATCTCGCCGTCCCGGTCGATGGTCACCAGCAGGGTCTGCTCCCGGGGCTCGGTGGAGACTTCCGCCGACGGCAGGCTGACGTCGACGCCCCGCTGCATCATGGGTGCGGTGACCATGAAGATCACCAGGAGGACGAGCATGACGTCCACCAGAGGAGTGACGTTGATCTCGGAGAGGGCGCTGTCGCCGTCCTGGCCGCCGCCCGATCCCATGGCCATGGCCCCCCCTCTCAGCCGGCGTCCCGCGCCAGGCGGTCCACCAGCTCCGACGAGAAGATCTCCATCTCGGTGGCGGCCACCCGCACGCGCCGCACGTAGTGGTTGTAGGCCATGACCGCCGGGATGGCGGCGGCCAGGCCAATGGCGGTGGCCACCAGCGCCTCGGCGATGCCCGGCGCCACCACCGACAGGGAAGTGGAGCCGCTCAGCCCCAGGGAGCGGAAGGTGTTCATGATCCCCCACACCGTGCCGAACAGGCCGATGAAGGGCGAGGCGCTGCCGGTGGTGGCCAGCAGGGTCAGGTAGCGCTCCAGCCGCAGCCGCTCCTGCTGGGCGGCGCGGCCCAGGGCCGCCCGGATCCGCTCCAGATCGTCCTGGGCCCGCGGGCCGCCCATGCCGGTCCACAGGTCAAAGCCGGTGCGAACCAGGGAGGCCTCGGGGGCGTCCTCGCACGATTCCACGAAGTCCCGCAGATCGGCCAGGCCGCGCCGTCCGCGCATCTCGCGCCGGATCTCGGCGCTCTCCTGGGCGGCGCGGCGGAAGGTCTGGGACTTGAGGAAGATCACCCCCCACGACGCCACAGACATGGCCACCAGCAGCAGGAGCACAAGCTGGACGAGGGGGCTTGCCTGCAGGATGAGGGAGATGATGCTGAGGCCACTGCCGTGGGTCACAGGCTGGGCCAGCGCGTCGAGGCTGAGGGCGGGCAATGCACCTCCGTGACGATCAATGCCTCCTCCCGGCCGGGCACTCTAGCAGGCGGGGTGTGGGTTGTCAATCGCCGGATCGCCGCAAAGCCCTGCAACGACGCTAGATGCGGACGTTCCACTGCTTGACGCCGCGGTCCGCGTCTGGTAGCTTCAGCGTCGCCGGAGCGACGGCTCCGGTGCTCCCGACGCCCAGCGGAGGTCGCCCCCCGGCTCCCGTCCGCGTCATGCTGAATTATCTCCGCGTTCGCAACCTGGCGGTCCTCCGAGACGTGGAGGCGGCGTTCGGGCCGGGCCTCAACGTCCTCACCGGCGAGACCGGCGCGGGCAAGTCCATCCTGGTGGAGGCCGTGGGCCTGCTCCTGGGGGAGCGGGCCGACGGGGGGCTGGTGCGCCCCGGTGAGCGCATGGCGGTGGTGGAGGGGCAGCTGGACGGGCTGCGACGCAGCGACCGCCAGATGCTGGAGGCCGCCTCCCTTCCCCTGCCCGACGAGGACTCGCTGGTGATCCGCCGTGAGATCGCCAGCGACGGTCCCAACCGGGTCTTCGTCAACGATCGTCTGACCTCCCTGGCCACCCTCAAGGAGCTGGCCGCCGGTCTGGTCGCCCTGCACGGGCAGAACCGGCACCTCACACTGGCCACCCCCGAGGCACAGCGCCGCGACCTGGACGCCCGTTGCCTGAACCCGGTCCGGCGCCAGGCCCTGGCCGGGGCCTGGCGCGAGCTGCAGCAGGCGCTGGCAGGCGAGGCGGCTCACGCCACTGCGGCCGGCGAGGCGGCCGGCCAGCTTGATCTGCTGCGGCACCAGCTGCGGGAGTTCGACGCCCTGGCCCCGGCGGAGGGGGAGGACGAGGAGCTGGCGCAGGAGGTGCGCCGGCTGGCCTCGGTGCAGGAGCGGGCGTCACTGGCCGGTGCCCTGGCCGTGGCGCTGGTGGATGACGACGACGCCCTGGGCGCGCGGCTGGCCCGGGCGCGACAGGATCTGACGCGGCTGGCGGAGCTGGACTCGCGGGTGGCCCCGGCGCTGGTCCGCATGGAGGAGGCCGCAGTGGCCCTGGCGGAGGCGGCCGAGCTGGTTCGCGACGCCCTCCCGGACGAGGACGAGGACGCCGGACGGCTGGACGCGGCCCAGGGGCGCCTGGCGGCGCTGCAGGCGCTCAAGCGGCGCCACGGCGGCAGCCTGGACGCGGCGCGGGAGTTCGCGCAGCGCGCACGGGAGCGGATCGCCGATCTCGAGGATCACGACGGCACGGCGCGCCGGCTGCGCAAGGCCTCGCTGGCGGCGGCGGCGCGCTTCCACGCCCTGGCCCTGGAGGTCCGGGACGCGCGCCTGCAGGCGGCCGCCGCCCTGGAGCAGCAGGTGGCCGGCGAGCTGCCGGACCTGGGGCTGGCGGGCGCGCGGCTGGAGGTCCGCTGCACCGGCACGCCGCCGCCGTCGGCATCGGATCCCGAGGCAGTGCGGGACGCCGGCGGCCCGGCCGGCTACGGCCAGGTGGAGATGCGCTTCACCGCCCACGCCGGGGAGGCCGCTCGCCCCCTGGCCCGGGTGGCCTCGGGAGGCGAGCTGTCGCGGCTCATGCTGGCCATGCATCTGGCGGCGACCGGTGCGGAGGAGGACGGGGAGCCGGCCACCGCCATCTTCGACGAGGTGGACGCCGGGATCGGCGGCGCCGCGGCCCTGGCCGTGGGCCAGCGCCTGGCCCGTGCGGCGCGGCAGCGGCAGGTGATCTGCGTCACCCACCTGCCCCAGGTGGCGGCTCTGGCCCGGCGCCAGCTCCGGATCGAGAAGGCCGTGGTGGACGGGCGGCCCGTCACCACGGTCACGGCACTGGAGGGAGAGGCCAGGGTGGAGGAGCTGGCGCGCATGCTGGGGGAGGGGATGGCGCCGGCCACGGCGCGGCGCCACGCCGAGGCGCTCCTGGCCGGGGGGAGGCCGGCCGCCGGGGGAACCCGGCCACCCCGTGAGCCGGCCCGGCCCCGGCGGAGCGGGCCGCGGAGGGAGCGGTGGGCGTGAAGGCGGTCTATCCCGGCTCGTTCGACCCGGTGACCAACGGCCACCTGGACCTGGTGCGCCGGGCGTCGCAGCTGTTCGACGAGGTGGTGGTGGCGCTCCTGCGCAACCCGGCCAAGGGGGAGGCGTTCCCGGTCCCCGATCGCCTGGAGATGCTGCGCGCCGCCACCAGCGGCATGGCGGGGGTGAGCGTGGACGCCTTCGACGGCCTGCTGGTGGACTACCTGCGCCAGGTGGGGGCCCGGGTCATCGTGCGCGGCCTGCGCGCCGTCTCCGACTTCGAGTACGAGTTCCAGATGGCCCTCATGAACCGCCGCCTGGCCCCCGACGTGGAGACCGTCTACCTCATGCCGGCCGAGACCTACACCTACCTCTCCAGCCGCCTGGTCCGGGAGGTGGCCTCCCTGGGCGGGTCGGTGGAGGGGCTCGTGCCTGAGGAGGTGGCGCAGGCGCTGGCCCGGCGCTACGGCCGGCGGGACGAGCCATGAGGCTGGCCCGGCGCCTGGCCCACGTGGCCCCCTCCTCCACCCTGGCGGTGAAGCAGGCGGCGGCGGATCTTCGCGCCCGGGGGCGGTCGGTCATCGACTTCGGCCCCGGCGAGCCTGACTTCCCCACCCCCGCCCACATCGTGGAGGCGGCCAAGGCGGCCCTGGACCGTGGGGAGACCCACTACTCGGCGGGGGCCGGCCTGCCCGAGCTGCGCCAGGCCCTGGCAGAGGGACTCTCCCGGCGCGGCGACACGCCGCTGGAGGCGTCCAACGTGGTGGTCACGTGCGGTGGGAAGAGCGCCATCCTCTACGCCCTGCTGGCGCTGCTGGACGAGGGGGACGAGGTGCTCCTTCCGGCCCCCTGCTGGGTCTCGTTCCCGGAGCAGGTGCGCCTGGCGGGAGGGCGGCCGGTGCTGCTTCCAACCCTGGCCGAGGGGGGCTTCCAGCCCGATCTGGAGCAGCTGGAGGCGGCCCTCACGCCGCGCACCCGGATGATTGTGGTCAACTCGCCATCCAACCCCACCGGCGCCATCCTGGAGGACCGCCTGTGGGACGCCCTCGCCGAGGTGGCCCTTCGCCACGATCTCACGGTCCTCTCCGACGAGACCTACCTGGACTTCGTCTACGACGGGCGCGCGGCCGCGTCGGCCCTGAGCCGGGCCGCCGCCTTCGGCCACCGGCTGGTGGTGGTGGGCTCGTTCTCCAAGACCTACGCCATGACCGGCTGGCGCGTGGGGTATGCCTGCGCCGACCCGCGCCTGGTGCAGGCCATGGTCACGCTCCAGAGCCAGGACACCACCCACCCCACCCTCTTCGCCCAGCACGGCGCCCTGGCGGCGCTGCAGGGGCCGGGGGAGGCGCTGGCGGCCATGACCTCCGAGTACGCCGCAAGGCGGCGGCTGATCCTGGAGGAGATGGCCACGGTGCCCGGCTTCCGCTGCGCCCCTCCCGATGGCGCCTTCTATCTCTTCCCCGACGTGCGGGAGGCCATGGCCCGCACAGGCTGCGCCGACGACGCCGAGCTGGCGCTGCGGCTGCTGCGGGAGGCGGGCGTGGCCGTGGTGGCCGGCTCGGCCTTCGCCGGACCGGGGCACGTGCGCCTGAGCTATGCCGTCTCCCGGGACGAGATCCGCGCCGGCGCCGGTCGAATCCGGACATGGGTGCGGGAGGCGGGGCAGTGAAGGCATGGCGGCCGAATGCCGCGCCGGTCCTGGCGCTGCTGCTGGCCCTGGCGGGGCACGCCGCGACGGCGCAGGAGGCGCCGGCGCCAGGGCCCTCCGGGCCCGTGGTCGTGGTCCCCATCCGCGGGCCGCTGGTGCCGGTGACCGAGACCTACCTGCGGCGGGCGCTGGCCGAGGCCGCCGCCGAGGACGCGCGCCTGGTCCTGGTGGAGCTGGACACCCCCGGCGGTCTGGTCACCACCGTGCGCGCCCTGGTGACTGCCATGCTGGAGAGCCCGGTGCCGGTGGCGGTGTACGTCACCCCGTCGGGCGCCTCGGCGGCCTCCGGCGGCGTCTTCCTGGTGCTGGCCTCGGACCTGGCGGCCATGGCGCCGGTGTCGGACATGGGGGCGGCCCACCCGGTCTTTCCCACCGGGGAGAACGACCCCGAGGACATCCTGCTCACCAAGGCCGAGAACGAGCTGGCCGCCTTCGCCCGGTCGCTGGCGGAGCACCGCCGGCGGAACCCGGCCGGCGCCGAGGGGATGGTGCGGGACAGCCTCTCCTACTCGGCCCGGGAGGCCCTGGAGGCAGGGTTCATCGAGCAGATCGCCACCGACCGTGAGGCGCTCCTGGCGTGGGCCGAAGGCCGCACCATCCGGCGCTACGACGGCAGCGAGACCGTGCTGAGCCTGGCGGGCGCCCCCCGCCGGGAGGTTGTCCCCACGGTGAAGGAGCGGGTGCTGTTCGTCCTCTCCACCCCGGTGGTGGCCCTCTTCCTCCTGGCCCTGGGCCTGCTGGGGATCTACGTGGAGATCACCAACCCGGGCGCCCTCCTGCCGGCGGCGGTGGGGGTGATCTGCCTGCTGCTCTTCGCCCTGGCCAGCCAGCTGCTGCCCGTGAACTGGATCGGCGTGGGCCTCATTGCCCTGGGGCTGGGGCTCCTCATCCTGGAGGTGAAGGTGGTCTCCTACGGCGCGCTCACGGTGGGCGGGCTGGCCTGCCTGGTGGTGGGGGGGCTGGTCCTGTTCGACACTCCCCCCGAGCTGCAGCTCCCCCGCACCCTCATCGTGGCGGTGACGGTTGCGCTGGGCCTCATCGCCGCCTTCCTGGTGCGGCTGGCGGTGGGCTCCCAGCTGCAGCGCCCGGCCACGGGCCGGGAGGCGCTGGTGGGCCTCACCGGCGAGGCGCTCACGGCGATGGAGCCGGAGGGGAAGGTGCTGGTGCGCGGAGAGTACTACGATGCCACGGCGGAGGGGCGCGTGGACCGGGGCGCCGCCGTGGTGGTCCTGGCCCTGGACGGGCGCCGGCTGCGGGTCCGCCCCGCCGCCGAGACGAAGGGAGAGTGACATGGTCTACGTGCTGATCATCCCTGCAGCCCTCATCCTTTATTTCCTCTCGTGCATCAAGATCCTCAACGAGTACGAGCGGGGCGTGGTGTTCCGCCTGGGCCGCCTGCTCGCCCCGGAGAAGGGGCCGGGACTGATCTTCATCTTCTGGCCCCTGGACCGGCTGGTGAAGGTCTCCCTCCGGATCATCGTCATGGATGTCCCACCCCAGGACATCATCACCCGGGACAACGTCTCGGTGAAGGTGAACGCGGTGGTCTACTTCCGGGTCATGGATCCCAACCGGGCGATCACCGAGGTGGAGAACTACCACTACGCCACCTCCCAGCTGGCCCAGACCACCCTCCGCTCGGTTCTGGGCCAGGTGGAGCTGGATGACCTGCTGTCGGAGCGCGACCGGCTCAACACCGAGCTCCAGGGCATCCTGGATCGCCACACCGACCCCTGGGGCATCAAGGTGGCGGCGGTTGAGGTCAAGCACGTGGACCTGCCGGTGGAGATGCAGCGTGCCATGGCGCGCCAGGCCGAGGCGGAGCGTGAGAAGCGGGCCAAGATCATCCACGCCGACGGCGAGTTCCAGGCGGCCAGCATGCTCTCCCAGGCGGCGGCGCAGATGGGGGAGAGCCCCATCACCCTGCAGCTGCGCTACCTGCAGACCCTCACCGAGATCTCGGCGGAGAAGAACTCCACCATCCTGTTCCCCATCCCCATTGATATCTTCGAGGCGTTCACCAAGAGGGCCGGCTCGTGACCCGGGTCCGGCCCGGCCATCCCCACGCACAACGGGAGGTTCCATGACCCGAACCGAAGGCGGAGCCGACGACCGCTACGTCGAGTTCCAGCTGGACGGCAAGCAGATCCTGATCGTGCTGGCGGGGATCCTCATCCTGTGCAGCATCTCGTTCTACTTCGGCCGCAGGGTGGGCCGGGCCGAGGCGGCCCGGGCCGGGGATCCCCTCGCGCCCGCCATGAGCGCCACCGGCGGCGAGAGCCTCCAGGCAGAGGATGCCGCGGCCGGGCTGACCTTCTTCGACACGGTGGGGGAGCGGCCCAAGCCGGCCAGCCCGCCGCCGGTGGTCTCGGGCACCGCCGAGGCCGCCAGCCGCCCGCCGCGGACGCCGGCCTCCGAGCCGTCCCGCAGCGAGCCCGCCGCCCCGGAGCCCGGGCGGGCCCCCCGGCAGGCCCCGCCCCCGGCCGCCCAGCAGACTCCGCCGCCGGCCACGCAGCAGGCCCCGGTACCTGCCGCCGCGGCCCCCGCCCCGGCCAGTGGCGGCGTGGAGATCCAGGTGGCGGTGCTCTCGGATCGCACCAGCGCCGACGAGCTGGCGGCGCGGCTGCGCGCCAAGGGTTACCGGCCCGAGGTGAGCCCCCTGCGCAGCGACGGGCGCACCCGCTACCGGGTGCGCGTGGGGGGCTACGCCGATCGCGCCGCGGCCGAGGCGGCGGCCGCCCGCCTGGAGCGGGAGGAGAGCCTCAAGACCTGGATCCCGCCCCAGGGCGGGTGAGGCCCTCCGCCTGGCGCTGGCGGCCCGGCGCCGGCGAGGCCGGCGCCGCCCTGTCGGGGCTGCTCGCCGCCCAGGCCTTTCCCAGCCTCGACCTGGGGGTCCTGGCCTGGATAGCGCTCATCCCGCTGCTGGCGGTCCTGTCCCGCGTCCCGCCGGCCCGGGGGGCCTGGCTGGGGTTCGTCCACGGGGTGGCCTTCTTCGGGCTGCTCCTCCCCTGGATCCCGGGCGTGGTCAGCGGCTACGGCGGCCTGGCCTGGCCGGTGGGGGTGGCGGTGGGGGCGCTGCTGGTGGCGATCCTGGCGCTGTTCCACGCCCTGTTCGGCGCGGTCCAGGCGGCCCTCTTCCGCCGCCTGGGGGACGGCGCGCTGCTGGCGGCGCCAGCGGCCTGGGTGGTGCTGGCCGAGTGGCTGCGCCTGTTCCCGGTGGGCGGTTTCCCCTGGGGCTACCTGGGGTACACCCAGCACAGGTCGCCCGGCCTCCTGCAGCTGGCCCCGTGGGGCGGCGTGTTCGGCCTGACGCTGCTGGTGGTGGCGGTCAACGCAGCCGCCTGCGCCGCCCTGACCAGCCTCGCCTCCAGCCGGCCGCGCCCGGGGCGCCTGGCCTGGGGCGCACTCGCCCTGGCCCTGCCGCTGGGCGGCGCGGTGCTCGGGCGAGCGGCGCTGCCCCTTCCCGGACCGGACGCGCCGGCGCTGCCGGTGGCCATCGTGCAGGGGAACGTCCCACAGGACCAGAAATGGCAGGTGGACAACCGGCAGGAGATCCTGGACCGTCACCTGCGATTGACGGAGCAGGCGGCGGCCGGCGGGGCCCGGCTCATCCTCTGGCCCGAGTCGTCCACCCTGGAGGAGATCGAGACCAGCCCGGCGCTGCGGGACTCCCTGGCGGCCATCGCCCGGCGCCACCG
>JBFGDW010000027.1:0-18307 GCA_041580435.1 Candidatus Polarisedimenticolia bacterium
CTGGTGGCGGCGGCGGCGCCGGCGGTCACCGCCCGCGGCACCGCCAGCCCGGACACCAGCGCGCGGCCTGCCCTGGCCGGCGACATGGCAACGCCCACAGCGCAGCCAGCGCCGAGCCCGCGTCCGGTCCCCGGACCCGCCCCGGTCCCCAGTCCCGCCCTGTGGGGGGCCGAACCGGCCACGGCGGTGGCCGTCCTCGCCGCCGCCAGCGGCGAGAAGCCGCGCACCGTCTGGGACTCGGGCGACCGGACAACGAACTGGGAATGGTCCGACGACGGCGAGCGCTTAGCCGTGCGCTCCTCCGGCCGCGTGGAGCTGGACGAGTCCAGCGGCACGATTCGCAGCATCTCCCAGGGCGGCTTCTTCGCCATGGAGGAGGAGCAGGACGGCCGCAGGCGGGCGCTCCGGATCCGTCCCGACGGCCGCGGCGGCCTGGAGCACGATTACCGGGTCGATGGAGAGCGCCGCCCGTACGAGCCCGAGGGGCGCCGGTTCCTGGAGCAGGGGCTGGAGCGAATGCACGCCCACCGGGAGCAGATGCACCGGCACCGCGAGCGCATGGATGCCCACCGCGTCCGGATGCAGGCCCACCGCGAGACGTTCCGCGCCCAGCAGTCCGAGCTGCGCGAGATGCGCCAGAGCCAGATGGAGGCCCGCCGGGAGGGGATGCGGCACCAGCAGCAGGAGGAGCGGGAGCTCATGCGCCGGATGCAGGAGCGGCAGCGGGAGCTCCGTGCCCTCTCCATGGAGGAGCAGCGGCGCGCCGAGGAGGACCGGCGCCGCGCCGAGCAGGAGCTGCGCCGCTCCCTGCGAGAGTCGGGCGAGGGAGGCCCGGCAGCGGAGGAGGCGAACCGGGCCTACCGGCAGGCCGTGGAGCGCCAGCGCCAGGACCGGGATCGCGCCCGTGAGGAGCTGCGACAGGCCCACGAGGAGGCGGCGCGGGAGCGGCGCGAGGCGTACCAGGAGCTGCAGGAGCGCCGGGAGGAGCTGCAGGAGCAGATGCAGGAGCTGCACCAGCGCGACATGGAGCGCCACCAGGAGATCATGGAGCGCTACCACGAGGAGATGCAGCGCCTCCACGAGGAGATGGAGCGGGAGATGGAGCAGGATGGCGACGTGGTGCCGGGAGTGGCACGGCGTGCGCCCCTCGCCCCCTTCCCGCCGCTGCCGGCCCTGGCGGGGCCGGTCGCGCTGCCGCCGGCCCCCGACGTCCCGCCGCTCCCGGCGCTGGCGCCGCTGCCGGATCTGGACGTGCCCGTGCCGGACTTCCCGCCACCGCCCGCGGTGGCGCCGCCCGCCCCTCCCTCGCCCCGGCAGCGCCCGGCGCCTCCGGCCCCGCCGCCGCCGGAGGAGCCCGAGCGCTGAGGCAGGACGGGAGGCCCGGCTCGCGGCCTAGGAGAGGCCTCCCAGGCGCAGCGGCGGCAGCTTCCCCTGGCGGAAGCGGGTGAACCGGATCACCGCCTCCACCGCCAGCCAGAGGGACAGGGAGAAGATCGCGCCGCCCATGGCCAGGAGAAGCAGGTTCCCCAGCGCGCCGTCGGCGCGCCAGGCGGCGGCGAAGTCCACGAGCTTGGCTCCCATGGCCACCAGGGTCGTCAGCATCATGAAGGCCATGGGGACCAGGGTGTAGACGGCCGGCCACCCCTTCTGCAGCAGGTAAAGGGTCACCACCAGCAGCGTCAGCCCGCCCAGGATCTGGTTGGTGGTGCCAAACAGCTGCCAGAGGGTCAGGCCGGCGGGCCGGCCCTCGATGCGGAAGAAGGTGAAGAAGGCGATGGCGGCAATGGCCAGGGCCGAGGCCAGGTACCGGTTTCGAAGTGCCGGAACCTGGAGCGTCTCTCCCACCTCCGCGATGTTGTAGCGCAGCAGCCGCGCCGCCGTGTCCAGGGAGGTCAGGGCGAAGGCGATGGCGATGACCGCCACGAAGGACCGGCCGGTGGCCTGGGGGACGCCCAGCTGGGAGATGAACAGGCCCGCGCCGTCGATGAACGCCCCCAGGTTGGCCGACAGCGTCCCGGCCACCTCCCAGTTGCGGTAGTGGTCGGCCCAGGCCTCCGCCGAGCGGAAGCCGGTGGTGGTGGCCAGCACCGCGGCCAGCCCCAGGAGCGACTCCCCGATCATCCCGCCGTACCCGATGAGGGGCGCATCGGTCTCCCGGTCGATCTGCTTGGCCGTGGTCCCCGACGAGACCAGTCCGTGGAAGCCGCTGATGGCCCCGCAGGCGATGGTGATGAAGACGAAGGGGAAGATGGGCGGTGCGCCTGGCGGATGGAGCGCCAGGGCAGGAGCCTGGAAGGACGGCCCCAGCAGGAAGAAGCCGCCGAACATGAGGCCGACGCCCAGGTAGAGGAGCAGCGAGTTCACGTAGTCCCGGGGCTGGAGCAGGAGCCACACCGGCAGCACCGACGCGGCGAAGGCGTAGAGGAGCAGGATCACCGACCACTGCCCGCTGGTCACGTGGCGCACCGGCAGCTCCATGCCGATCCAGACCAGCGCCAGCATGGCCAAAAAGCAGGCCACGGTGAGCGGGGCAATGGAAAAGCCGCGCCTGTAGATGAGCCAGCCCATGCCCAGCGCCAGGAGCATGAGGGCGAAGGTGGGGCCCACCGCCTCGGGGTGGTAGGCGTCGGTGAACAGATCGGCCACCACCGAGACGAAGACCCCCATGGCCAGCGAGACGAGGAAGAAGATGATGATGTGGAACAACGTCTTGGCCCGCGCCCCCATGACATGCTCGGCCACCTTCCCCATGGACATCCCCCGGGCCCGCATGGACACCACCAGCGCCGAAAAGTCGTGGACGGCGCCAATGAGGATCGTCCCGGCCACAACCCAGACCAGAGCCGGCAGCCAGCCCCAGATGACCGCCACCGCCGGCCCCAGCATGGGGGATAGCCCGGCGATGCTGGCGTAGTGGTGACCGAACAGGACGTGGCGGTTGGTGGGCACGTAGTCCTGCCCGTCGGCGAGGGCGTGGGCCGGCGTCACGGCGCCGGGATCCAGGTGGAAGACCCGCCGGGCCAGGTGGCGGGCGTACAGGAAGTAGGCCGCCGCGTAGGCGGCCAGGCAGAGCAGCGTGACCAGGGCGGGGCGCACCGGCGGCCATTGTTCCAGAGCGTCAGGCGCAGGGTCAACGGACTTGACGGCTCCTGTTGAATGGTATAATGTACCAATCGTGAAATCGACCCAACTCCAGCTCGACCCGGATCGCCAGCGCCACCTGGAAGACCTCTGCCGGCGGCATGGGCTGCCCGTGACCCAGCAGCGGCGTGCCGTCTACGAGGCCCTGTCCCGGCGCCAGGACCACCCCACCGCCGACCAGCTCCTGGCCGACGTGATTCCGGGGCTGCCAGGGCTGTCCCGGACCAGCATCTACCGGATCCTGGAGGCGCTGGTGAGCATGGGCGCGGCGCGCAAGATCAGCCATCCCGGCGCCCAGGCGCGCTTCGACCCCCGGGTGGAGCGCCATCACCATCTCACCTGCAACCGGTGCCACGCGACCCGGGATCTGGACGATCCAGAGCTGGACCGGCTGCCGCTGCCGCGGACCAGGGGGTTCGTGGCGAGCGACTATTCTGTCCACTTTGGCGGGCTGTGCGCCCCGTGCGCCCGCCTCATGGCCCGCGGCCAGGCCGCGCGGCCGGTCCAATCCAGAAGGAGCCGTTCATGAAGCCCAACATCGGACTCAGCGAGGCCAGCAGGAAGGGAGTCATCGAGATCCTCAACAAGCTCCTGGCCGATCAGTACGTGCTGTACACCAAGCTGCGGAAGTTCCACTGGAACGTCACCGGCCTGCAGTTCAGCGAGCTGCACGCCTTCTTCGAGAGCCAGTACGAGGCCATCAACGGCTTCGTGGATGACACCGCCGAGCGGGTCCGCCAGCTGGGCGCCTACCCCCTGGCCACCCTGGCCGAGTTCACCGCCGCCGCGCGCCTGGAGGAGAAGGCGGGAAAGGGGGGCGGCCCCAAGGAGATGATCCAGGAGCTTTTGGGCGACCACGAGGCCATGGCCCGGCAGCTGCGGGAGGACATTGGCGCCTGCGAGGAGAAGCACGACGACGTGGGCACCGCCGACTTCCTCACCGGGCTGGTGCAGGAGCACGAGAAGATGGCCTGGATGCTGCGGGCCTTCGTGGACGAGTCGTCCCGCTGAGGCGGGGCGCGCGCCGGGCGCCGCGGGGCTGGCTCAGACCAGCGGCGCCTGGTCCAGCGCCGGGGCCGGGCGCGAGGGACGCTTCTCCATGAGGTCATGGAGGAGGGTTCCCAGCCTGTCCACCGCCCGGCGGATGTCGCTCTCCTCCATGTTGCCGTAGCACAGGCGCAGGTGGCCCCGGCTGTCGGGCTCCACCAGGAAGACGTCCCCGGGCGCCAGGAGGATCCCGGCGTCCAGGGCCGCCAGGTAGAGCTCGGCCGCGGGCATTCCCGGCGGCAGCGCCAGCCAGCAGCAGAAGCCACCCTGGGGCGCGCTCCAGGAGGCCTCAGGCGGCATGGACTCTCCCAGGGCCTCCAGGAGGGCGTCGCGGCGGGCGGCGTACACCGGCAGGACCTTGCGCAGGTGGCGGCCCAGCACGCCCCGGCGCAGGAAGGTGGCGGTGGCCCGGTGCAGCGGCGAGGAGCCGCACAGATCGGCCGCGCGCCGCAGGCTCGCCATCCGCTCCAGGAGCGGCGGAGGGGCCACGGCGAAGCCGATCCGGATGCCCGGCAGCACCGCCTTGGACAGCCCGTCCAGGTAGATCACACCCTTGCCACCGTCCAGGCCGGCCAGGGGGGGCGGGGGCGGCCCGTCGTAGGCGAGCCGGTGGTAAATGTCGTCCTCCACCAGGGTCAAGCCGCGCTCTCCGGCCAGGGTCAGCAGCTCTCGACGGCGCGCCAGGCTCATGGAGCGACCCGTGGGGTTGTGGAACGTGGCGATGGTGTAGAAGAAGCGCGGCCTGTCCTGGGCGATGACACGGTCCAGGACGTCCAGCCGCGGCCCCTGGTCATCCAGCGGGATCCCCACCGGCTGGAGCCCCTCCGCCTGGAGGATGTGAAGCAGGCCCAGGTAGGTGGGCTGCTCCACCGCGACGCGGTCGCCTGGGCGGGCCAGCGCCCGGGCCGCCAGGCTCATCCCCTGGGTGACTCCCGAGGTGACCAGGATCTCCTCGGGGCCTGCCTGCACGCCCCGCTCCCGCAGGAGCCGGGACAGCTCCTCGCGCAGGACAGGATCCCCCTGCGGCGAGATGTAGCGCATGTGCGCCGCTGCCTCCTCCTTCAGCTCGGCGAAGCAGTCCCAGAACTCGGCAGCGGGCACCAGGCGCCGATCCGGCTCGGCGTGGGCCATGTTCAGGTGCCCGGCGGCGTCGTCGAAGCGCTGGATGTCTCCCAGGACCCGGTCGGGGGTCAGGCCGCCCCGGTCGCCGGTGGGGGCCGCCGGCGCGGGGAGGCCCGCTGGCCGGCCCCGCACGAACGTCCCCCGCCCCACCGTGGCCTCCACCACGCCGCGCTGCTGCAGCTCGCGGTAAGCCCGATGCACCGTGGGACGGGTGACCTTGAGGGCGGCGGCCAGCTCCCGCACCGTGGGCAGGCGCTGGCCCGGGGCCAGTGTGCCGGCGCGCACCATGCCGGCCAGGGCCTCGGCCACCTGGCGGTAGAGCGGCGTGGCCGCCGCCCGGTCCAGCTGGATCTCCCATTGCACGGGAGACAATATAGAACAATCTGTTCTGGATTACCAGCCCTTGACCTGATTGTAGAGATACATTACGATGAATGGAGATTTTCTGCGGGAGACAATACACCGAACATCAAGACAATCGTCCCGTCCCCCGCCCAGGAGGGCCCCACCATGAAGGCTGACGACATGTCCATCGACACCAAGCTCATCCACGCCGGCGAGCCCGAACCCCGCGTCCAGGGCGCGGTCAGCCTGCCCATCTTCCAGACCGCCCAGTTCCTCTACACCGGCGAGTCGGACTACCACGACCTCAGGTACATCCGGCTCAACAACACCCCCAACCACCAGGCCCTCCACGCCCGCCTCGCCAGCCTGGAGAACGCCGAGGCCGCCCTGGTCACCGCCAGCGGCATGGCCGCCATCTCCACCGCGCTCCTGTCGGTGCTGTCGGCCGGGGATCACCTCCTCATGCAGGAGGTCCTCTACGGCGGCACCCACGACCTGGCCACCAAGGACCTCCCCGGCTTCGGCATCGAGGTCACCTTCATCGACGCCGACGACCCGGCATCCTGGAAGGGCAAGCTCCGCCCCAGCACCAAGGCCATCTACGTGGAGTCCATGACCAATCCGCTGCTCCAGGTGGGCGACCTTGAGGCTGTGGCCGCCTTCGCCCGGGAGCACGGGCTCGTCTCCCTCATCGACAACACCTTTCCCAGCCCGGTCAACTTCCGTCCGGCCGAGCACGGGTTCGATCTGTCCCTGCACAGCTGCACCAAGTACCTCAACGGCCACTCGGACATCGTGGCCGGCGCCGTCATCGGGCGCGCCAGCCTGGTGAAGGCCATCACTCGCAAGCTGAACCACCTGGGCGGGACACTGGATCCCCACGCCTGCTTCCTCCTCTATCGCGGCATGAAGACCCTCGCCCTGCGCGTCCGGCACCAGAACGCCAGCGCCCTGGAGCTGGCGCGCATGGTGGAGGCTCACCCTGCGGTGGAGAAGGTGAACTACCCCGGGCTGGAGAGCCACCCCCGCCACGCCCGGGCCCGGAAGCTGTTCGATGGGTTCAGCGGCATGCTCAGCTTCGACCTGAAGGGAGGAGCCACGGCGGCGCGCCGCCTCATGCAGGAGGTCCGCCTGCCGGTCCTGGCCCCCAGCCTGGGCGGCGTGGAGACGCTCATGACCCTGCCCGCCACCACGTCCCACCTGGGCCTGAAGCCGGAGGAGCGGCGCAAGATCGGCATCGCCGACGGGCTGGTGCGGGTGTCGGTGGGGATCGAGGGCCCGGCCGAGCTGCGCGCCGACTTCAAGCAGGCCCTGGACAAGGTGGCCTGAATCCGGCCGGCCCGGGGGCGACGGCCCCTCCGCGCCACGCCCCCGGCCGCCGGCGAGCCCTTGCAGGCAGGCTCCGGGCCCGGCCGGGGCCACCGGCCCGAGAACCCCGGGCCCCCTTGAGCGTAAGCAAGGGGGTCCGGTAGGCTCTGGTCCTCCCGAACCCAGAACGGCCGCCATCGCGCGCGCCGCAAAGGAGCGGTGCCATGAAGCGAGTCCTCGTCATCGTCCTGATCCTGGCCGGGGTGGCCGGCCTGGCCCTGGCCGGCCTCATCCTCATCGTCGGCGCCGCCCGCTGGGCGGGCAAGGAGCGCGTCCCGGCCGCCACCATCCTGGAGGCGAACCTGGAGGCCGGCTTCCCGGAGGAGATCCCCGACGACCCGGTGGCCGCGGCCCTCCTGCGCGGCACCTCCACCCTGCGTGACTTCGTGGAGGGACTCGAGCGGGCCGGCGATGACGACCGGGTGGCAGGGCTGGTGGCCCGCATCGGCGGCGGCGCTCCCGGCCTGGCCGGCGCCCAGGAGATCCGCGACGCCGTGCTCGCCTTCCGGGAGAAGGGGAAGTTCGCCGTGGCGTTCTCCGAGACGTTCGGCGAGGTGGGGCCCGGCAGCGCCGGGTACTACATGGCCACCGCCTTCGACGAGATCTGGCTGCAGCCTTCAGGCGACGTCAACCTCATCGGCCTGCTGGCCGAGCCGGTCTTCGTGCGCGGCACCCTGGACAAGCTGGGGATCAAGCCCCAGATGGACCAGCGCCACGAGTACAAGAACGCCATGAACACCCTCACCGACACCGAGATGACGCCGGCCTTCGAGGAGGCCCTGGGGAAGGTCATCCGCTCCATGTTCGGGCAGATGGTGGCGGGGATCGCCCGGGACCGGGACATGAGCGAGGAGGAGCTTCTCGCCATCATGGACTCGGGACCGCGGCTGGGCGCCGCGGCGGCCGACGCCGGCCTGGTGGACGGGGTGGCGTACCGCGACGAGGTCTACGACAAGGTCCGGGAGCGCGCCGGCGAGGGAGCCCGCCTGCTGTACGTGAGCAAGTACCTGGAGCGGGCCGGACGCCCCCACGACCGGGGCGACACCATCGCCCTGGTGTACGGCGTGGGAGCCGTCACCCGGGGCAAGAGCACCTTCAACCCCCTCACCGGCCAGACCACCATGGGCTCGGACACAGTGGCCGGCGCCCTGCGGGCCGCCATCGACGACGAGGACGTGGTGGCCATCCTGTTCCGGGTGGACAGCCCGGGCGGCTCCTACGTGGCCTCGGACACCATCTGGCGCGAGACGGTCCGCGCCCGCGAGGCCGGCAAGCCGCTCATCGTCTCCATGAGCAACGTGGCCGGCTCCGGCGGCTACTTCGTCGCCATGGACGCCGACAAGGTGGTGGCCCATCCCGCCACCATCACTGGCTCCATCGGGGTGCTGGGCGGCAAGTTCAACACCACCGGGTTCTGGGAGTGGCTGGGGATCAGCACCGACGACATCCGCACCTCGGCCCAGTCCACCCTCTACAGCAGCTCCTTCGACTACACCCCCGAGGAGTGGCGGAGCTTCCAGGCCTGGCTGGACCGGGTCTACGACGACTTCACCGGCAAGGTGGCCCAGGGCCGCGGCCTGCCCCTGGAGCGGGTGCGGGAAATCGCCAAGGGACGCATCTGGTCCGGCGAGGACGCACGGGACATCGGCCTGGTGGACGAGCTGGGGGGCTTTGGCGTCGCCCTGCGCCTGGCCCGGGAGGCGGCGGGGCTTTCCCCCGGCGACCCGGTGCGGCTCAGGAAGTTCCCGCCGGAGAAGAGCCTGTGGGAGAAGCTCACCGGCGACGAGCCCGACAGCAGCGAGGCGGTGGTCTCCGAGGCGACGCTCCAGCTCCTGCGCCAGCTTCAGCCCGCCGCGCGGCAGGTGGAGCAGATGGCGCTGCCGCCGGGCTCCCGGGGCGTGCTGTCCATGCCGCCGTTGCCCGAGATCAGGTAGAGACACGCCCGGGGATCCACGCTAGGATCCCGGCCATGAGCTTCCAGACCCTGGCCTGGACCGACGGCGGCGTGGTGCTGCTGGACCAGCGGCACCTGCCGGGCCGCGAAGACTACCTCACCCTGCGCACCCCGCAGGAGGTGGCTGATGCCATCCGCTCCATGGTGGTGCGTGGCGCCCCGGCCATCGGGGTGACCGCCGCCATGGGCCTGGCGCTTGGCGCGAAGCAGATCGAGGCCAAGTCGGTGGGCGAGTTCAGCGAGCGCTTCGAGGATCTCTGCGCCCTGTTCCACGCCACCCGCCCCACGGCCCGCAACCTCTTCTGGGCCATCGAGCGTATGCGCGGCCTGGTTGGCCGCAACCAGGGCAAGGCTCCCCACGAGATCGCCGCCCTGCTGGTGGCCGAGGCCCAGCGCATGAAGGAGGAGGACATCCGGGCCTGCCGGGATCTGGGCCGCCACGGCGCCGAGCTCCTGGGCGCGGACAGCAAGGTCCTCACCCACTGCAACGCCGGAGCCCTGGCCACGGCCGGGTACGGCACCGCCCTGGGGGTCATCCGGGCCGCCCGGGAGCAGGGGCGCATCGCCATGGTCTATGCCGACGAGACCCGTCCCTTCCTGCAGGGGGCCCGCCTCACCGCCTGGGAGCTCCAGAAGGACGGCATCCCGGTCACCCTCATCGCCGACTCCATGGCGGGGCACATCATGCGCCGGGACCGGATCGACGCGGTGGTGGTGGGCGCCGACCGCATCGCCGCCAACGGCGACACGGCCAACAAGATCGGCACCTACCAGGTGGCGGTGCTGGCCCGCGAGAACGGCGTCCCTTTCTACGTGGCGGCGCCCCTGAGCACGGTGGACCTGGCAACGCCCGACGGCGACGCCATCCCCATCGAGGAGCGCGATCCGGCCGAGATCACCACGCTGGCCGGCACCACCGTTGCTCCCGGCGGCATCCAGGTGGCCAACCCCGCCTTCGACGTCACCCCGGCCCGCCTCATCGCGGCCATCATCACCGAGAAGGGCGTGGCCCGGCCGCCATACACCGACAGCCTCCAGGCGCTCTCGGCGCGCCCGTCCTGACCCGTGCGCCCATGAAGGTCCTGGGGATCGAGACGAGCTGCGACGATACCGCCGCCGGTGTGGTGGAGGACGGCACCCGCGTGCTGTCCAGCGTGGTGGCCAGCCAGCTGGAGCTGCACGGCCCCTTCGGCGGCGTGGTGCCCGAGCTGGCCTCCCGCGGGCACATGGACAAGATCGGACCGGTGGTGGAAGCGGCGCTGGAGCGGGCCGGCCTGTCCTGGGACGGGCTGGACGGTATCGCGGTGACCCATGGGCCCGGACTGGTGGGGTCCCTGCTGGTGGGGGTGTCCACCGCCAAGGCGCTGGCCTTCGCCCACCGGCTGCCCCTGCTGGGGGTGAACCACCTGGAGGCCCACGTCCGGTCCGTGTTCCTGGATCACCCGGACCTCACCTACCCCATGCTCTCCCTGGTGGTCTCGGGCGGTCACACCTCCCTCTACCTGCTCCCCGAGGAGGGGGTCTACCAGCTGCTCAGCGCCACCCGCGACGACGCCGCTGGCGAGGCGTTCGACAAGGTGGCCAAGTACCTGGGGTTCGGCTATCCGGGCGGGCCGGTTGTGGACCGCCTGGCCCGCTCCGGCGACGATGCCGCCTTCCCCTTCTCGCGCCCCAAGATGAGCGACGGCAGCCTGGACTTCTCCTTCTCGGGGCTCAAGACCGCCGCCCTGCTCACCATGCGCAGCCAGGGGATCCAGCCGCTGGCCGGCCGGGTCACCGATCTCCCCTCTGGCGAGGGCCTGGAGGAGAGCGCCCCCCAGGTGGTCCGGGACCTGTTCGCCTCCTTCCAGCGCGCGGTGGTGGAGTTCCTGGTGCAGCGCACCGTCAAGGCCATGGAGCAGACCGGCGTGGGCACCGTCACCGTCACCGGCGGGGTGGCCTGCAACTCCCGGCTGCGGGCCGATCTGGCCGCCGCGGGCGCGGCGGGGGGGTTCACCGTGGCCTGGCCCCGCCCCGCCTGGTGCGCCGACAATGGCGCCATGGTGGCCGCCGCTGGCTGCCTCCTGCTGCGCCAGGGCCGGCTCAGCGGCCTGGATCTGGATGCCGTCCCGGGACTGACCCTGGGAGAGATCCAGCACGGCTGACGCCGGCGGGCTGGATCAGGGGCCCGCGGTCACGGCCAGGCGCCCCGACTCGGAGCGGATGCGGCCGCCCCCCTCCACACGTCCCGTGACCCGCCAGGTGTAGAGCTTCCCCGGCTCCAGGCGGGTGAGGAGCTCAGGCGGTGCCTGCAGCTCGTCGGCGGCCAGCTCGCGGGATGTCCAGAGGGGGGCGTCGGGCCGGGCCATGACCGTCACGATCCAGCCGGTGATGGTCTTCCCCTCGGGGCCCTGCCAGCGGAAAGTGAACGGCTGGCCGGGGGTCACGGCGCCGGTGGGCGCCAGCAGCTCCACCTCGGTGGCGGCACGGCGAGGGGCCGGCGGCTGCGCCGCCGCCGGCGCCTCCCCCGCGGGATCCTCGGCGGGAGCCCCGCAGGAGGAGCAGCCGGCCAGCGGGCCCGCCGCCAGGACCAGACCCAGCGCAGCCAGCGCCAGGGGCCCCGGCCGGCGCCGCGCGGCGGCGTCAGGACGGGGTGGCGGAGAGGGTCTGGATGAGGTCGTGAGCATGGCGTCCTCCTGGGGCCGGAGAGCATCCCCCCGGCGGCGCCATTATAATCCCTCGTTTCCCGGCCGGCCGGCCGGGCCGTCCTGACCGCACCCGAGGATCCGTCCGTGGACCTGAAGCGCATCCGCAACTTCTCCATCATCGCTCACATCGACCACGGCAAGACGACGCTGTGCGACCGGCTGCTGGAGCGCACCGGCGCCCTGGAGTCCCGGGAGATGTCGGCCCAGGTGCTGGACGCCATGGAGCTGGAGAAGGAGCGGGGCATTACCATCAAGAGCCACGCCGTGACCCTGCGCTACCGGGCCCAGGACGGCCTGGATTACACCCTGAACCTCATCGACACGCCCGGCCACGTGGACTTCGCCTACGAGGTCAGCCGCTCCCTGGCCGCATGCGAGGGGGCGCTGCTGGTGGTGGACGCCAGCCAGGGGGTGGAGGCCCAGACCCTGGCCAACACCTACATGGCCGTGGAGAACGACCTGCACCTGCAGACCGTCATCAACAAGATCGACCTCCCCTCGGCGGAGCCCGAGCGGGTCAAGGAGCAGATCGAGGAGGTCATCGGCCTGCCCGGGGAGGAGGCGATCCTGGCCTCGGCCAAGGAGGGGACCGGCGTCCAGGAGATCCTGGAGGCCATCGTCACCCGCATCCCGCCCCCCGCCGGCGATCCGGAAGCCCCCCTCAAGGCCATGATCTTCGACTCCTGGTACGACTCCTACCGCGGCGTCGTCGTGCTGGTGCGCGTCATCGACGGCACGCTGCGCAAGGGCTCGGAGATCCTGCTCATGGCCACCGCCGCCGTCCACGAGGTGGAGGAGGTGGGGGTCTTCACCCCCAAGCCGGTGGCCCTGGAGGAGCTGTCCGCCGGGCAGGTGGGGTTCGTCATCTCGGGGATCAAGAACGTCGCCGAGACGCAGATCGGCGACACCCTCACCGAGAGGCACCGCCCCACCCCGACCCCCTTCCCGGGCTTCCGCAAGGTCAAGCCCCTGGTGTTCGCCGGCCTCTACCCCACCGACGCCAATGCCTACACCGACCTGCGGGACGCCCTGGACAAGCTCCGCCTCAATGACAGCTCGTTCACCTTCGAGCCCGAGACCTCCGGCGCCCTGGGGTTCGGGTTCCGCTGCGGCTTCCTGGGCCGGCTCCACATGGACATCATCCAGTCGCGCCTGGAGCGGGAGTTCGACCTGGACCTCATCATCACCTCGCCCGGGGTGT
The DNA here is from genome assembly GCA_041580435.1 of Candidatus Polarisedimenticolia bacterium. Lineage (GTDB taxonomy): Bacteria > Acidobacteriota > Polarisedimenticolia > SMYD01 > SMYD01 > JBFGDW01. Next base: position 12,866 of record JBFGDW010000027.1, read on the forward strand.
CCTACAAGGTCACCCAGAAGGACGGCAAGGTGAAGGAGATCCATTCGCCGGCGGAGCTGCCTCCCCAGCAGGCCCTGGCCTCCATCGCCGAGCCCTTCATCGAGGCCACCATCGTGACGCCGCCGGAGTACGTGGGCGGCATCCTGAAGATCTCCGAGGAGCGCCGGGGCGTGCAGAAGGAGCTCAAGTACCTCCACGCCAACCGGGTTCTCATCACCTACGAGCTGCCCCTCAACGAGATCGTCATGGACTTCTACGACCGGCTCAAGTCGGTCTCGCGGGGGTACGCCTCCCTGGACTATCACGTGGCCGGATGGTGGGAGAGCGACCTGGTGAAGCTGGACATCCTGGTCAACACCGAGCCGGTGGATGCCCTGTCCCTCATCGTGCACCGGGAGAAGGCCTTCAGCCGGGGCCAGGCCCTGGCCTCCAAGATGAAGGAGCTCATCCCCCGCCAGATGTACGAGGTGGCCATCCAGGCCGCCATCGGCAGCAAGGTCATCGCCCGCACCAACGTGAAGGCCATGCGCAAGAACGTCCTGGCCAAGTGCTACGGCGGTGATGTCACCCGCAAGCGCAAGCTCCTGGAGAAGCAGAAGGAAGGGAAGAAGCGCATGAAGCGGGTGGGCCGGGTGGACATCCCCCAGGACGCCTTCCTGGCCATCCTGAAGGTGGACTAGCCAACCTGCCGGCCCCTCCAGGGCCGCGCCGTCCGTCGGTCCGGGACCATTTGCCCCCCCTGGATCCCGGCCCTATATTCCACCCCGGCGACCGGTGGGAGCCTGTCCGGGCTCCGGCTGGTCATCCTCGCCGGCCTGTACGGCGCATGAGGTGAGCCATGGGACGTCTATTCGGTAGCGAGAGGGGCGAGGGGCGCATCGGCGTCATCATCTCCCTCGCGCTGCTCCTCGCCGCCTGCTACGTGGCCTACGTCCTCATCCCCATCAAGGTGAGGACCTACGAGTTCCAGGATGCCATGCGCGACGAGGCTCGCTTCGGCGCCGTGCGCAAGAAGGATGACATCGTCCACGACCGGCTCATGAAGAAGGCCAAGCAGCTGGGCATCCCCCTGGAGGGCAAGAACCTGCTGGTCGGCCGCGACGGCGGCATGTACGTCATCACGGCCACCTACACCATCCCCATCGATCTCACCCTGTACCAGGACAACTGGACCTACAACCAGCGCGCCACGGCTCCCATCTTCTGACCGGAGGCAGCCGACCACCCCATGAGCCCCCCCACCGAGTTCTTCACCATCTCCAAGGTCTGCGAGATGACCGGCCTGGACGCCGGCCGCCTGGCGAGGATCGAGGAGGAGATGGCCGAGCACATGGAGATCCGGCGCACCAGGGCCGGCAACCGGCTGTTCACCGAGGCCGACGTGGAGCAACTGCAGCGAGTCATCCGGCTCCTGGACGACGACGGCATGGACATGGAGGAGGTGAAGGCGACCCTCTTCCCGCCGCCGGAGCCGCCGCCCGACGATGACGCCGAGGCCGATGGCGACGCGGGCGCCGATGCCGCCGCCAGCACCCTCCCGGGCCTGGCCACGGTGGAGGACTGCCCGGCGGACGGGTCCGGGGCCACGCCTTCCGGCCAGAACGGCGCCCCGGCCACTGAAGGCCACCCCGCCGTGCCGCCCCTGCCGGTGGAGCCCACCGTGGATCTCCTCCTGGAGGCCGCCGAGGGGCTGGTGCAGGAGAACCTCCGCCTCAAGGCGGCGGTGGATGCCCTGGGCGAGCGCTGCCTGCGCCTGGAGGAGCGGATGGACGAGATGTCCCGGAGCCGCAGCCGCTGGCGCTTCCTGCGCCGCTTCTGACGGCGCCACCGGCGCCATCAGGCGCCATCCGGTCCGGGGCCGCCGCCTAGGCCGGCTCGGGCTCTGGCGACTCCTCCAGGAGCCGCCGCCCGTCCCGCACCACCACCTTCCCCGCCTTGACCACCGTGCGGCAGTGATTGATGCCGAAGTGGTACAGGATGCGGGTGCGCTCGGCCACGGCGAAGACGGCCAGGTCGCCGGCCTTGCCAGGCTCCAGGCTGCCGTGGGTGGCCTCCAGGCTTAGGGAACGGGCTGCCTGGATGGTCATCCCGGCCAGGGCCTCGTCGGTGTCCATGCTCGTCACCATGCAGGCCAGGGAGGCGGCCAGCGGCAGGTTCTCGGTCATGCACGATCCCGGGTTGCAGTCGGTGGCCAGGGCCACCGGCACGCCGGCGCGCATGAGATCCACCGCCGGCGGGAAGGTGCGCTTGCCCAGGAACAGGTCCACCGCAGGGAGCAGCACCGCCACCGTCCCCGCCCGGGCCAGGGCCTTCATCCCCTCGGGGCTGACGTGCTCCAGATGGTCGGCGCTGGTTGCGCCCAGCTCGGCGGCCAGCTCGGCGCCGCGGCCGGCGGAAAGCTGGTCCACGTGCAGGCGCAGCCCCAGCCCGGCACGGCGGGCGGCCTCCAGGATGGTCCGGGCCTCGTTGGGGGTGAAGGCCGCCTCCTCCACGAAGACGTCGCAGAAACGGGCCAGCTGCTCCCGGGCCGCCGCGGGGACCATCTGCTTCGCCACCAGCTCCACGTACTCCTGGCGGCGGTCGGCGTACTCGGCCGGCACCACGTGGGCCGCCAGCAGGGTGGGCACCAGATCCACCGGATGGTGCCGGTCGGCCCGGGCGATGGCCCGGAGCTGGCGCATCTCGTCCCGCAGGCTCAGGCCATAGCCGCTCTTGGCCTCGGCGGTGGTGACGCCGAAGGTCAGCATGCGGTCCATGCGCTCCAGGCACCCCTCCACCAGCACGTCCTCGTCGGCGGCCCGGGTGTCCCGGACCGTGGAGAGGATGCCGCCGCCGGCCCGGCCGATGGCCTCGTAGCTGCTGCCCCTGAGCCGCAGCCGGAACTCGTGGGCCCGGTCGCCGGCGAAGGGGAGGTGGGTGTGAGGGTCGATGAGGCCCGGCAGGATCACCTGCCCGGCGCAGTCCACCGCCTCGCCGTTGCCGGTGAGGTGCACCCGCCGCTCACACTCGGCGGCCGGGCCGATGTAGACGATGCGGCCCCGACGGCAGGCCACCGAGCCGTTTCGCACGGTGGTCTGCTCCACCGCCTCGCCCATGCGTCCCCGGGGGGCCTCCCGGAAGGTCACCACCTCGGCGGCGCCAGTGAGGACCAGATCGGCCTGGATGGTGCGGTTCATGGGACGGCCATTATAGAGCCCGCGCCTCCACCCGTCCCGCCAGGTCGTCGATGGTGGCGGGGGCGTGGCCGGCGTAGTGGTTGTTGGCGTAGGTGAGCACCATGTCAGTGCGGTCCAGGATGTCGGTGATGAGCCCCGCCCACCGCTCCAGGCGCTCCCCCTGGTCCAGGACGATCCGGTCGAAGGTCTCGGTGGCCTCCTCCACTTTCTTGCGATCGCCGATGAGCCGGGCGTAGGCGAAGTCGGTGGTCACCAGGTCCAGGCGCTCCGCCAGATCGGCCGGGTGGGGCATGTAGTTGAGGTCCACCAGCACCAGGGCCGTCCTGTGCCGGCGCAGCAGGTCCAGGAGCGGCTTGCCGATCCAGGGCCGGTTGCGCACCTCCACGCCGTAGCGGAACTCCTGGGGCAGCGCGTCCAGGAAGCCGTCCAGCCGCTCCAGGAACGGGTCGATGGAGGAGAACACCTTCTTGTTGAAGTACGGGAACTGGAGCACCAGCGGGCCGCACTTGCCCCCCAGGAGAGACATGGCCTCCAGGAAGCGCTGCACCGTCTCCCCCACCTGGCGCAGGAGGAGCACCTTCCCGGCGTCGGGGAGCTTGCCGTCGCCGGCGTGGACCACCTCCCGGGGGAACTTGGCCGACAGCAGGAACCCTTCCGGCGTCTTCCGCTCCCAGCCCTGGACCATGGAGCGGGACGGCACCCGGTAGTAGGTCACGTCGGCCTCCACGGTGCGGTAGCGCGTGGCGTAGTGGGTCAGGTAGTCGCCAGGTGCCATGCCCTCGGGATAGAAGACGCCGCTCCAGCTCTTCTCGGACCAGCTGGAGGTGCCGTGAAGGAAGATGCCCTGCTTGCGGCGGGTCACGGAGACGCCCCGGGAGCCAGCCGTCCGGCCAGGACGGTGACCGCCTGCCCCTGGAGCTCCACCCGCTCCCCCCTCAGCTCCACCCGCACCACGCCGCCCCGGGCGGAGAGCTGGCAACCCAGGAGGCTGCTCTTTCCCAGGCGCTCCCCCCAGAACGGCCCCAGGGTGCAGTGGGCCGAGCCGGTGACCGGGTCCTCGTCCACCCCCACCGCCGGGGCGAAGAAGCGCGACACGAAGTCGAACCGGTTCCCTTCGGCCCGCGCCGTGAGGATCACCCCCCGCCGGGAGAGCCGGGCCAGGGCCGGGGCGTCAGGACGGGCCGCACGCACCGCCGCCTCGTCCGCTGCCTCCACCAGCAGGTCGGCGCCGCCGCGACCGGTGAAGCGCGGCTCGAGTCCAAGGGCCTCCCCCAGCCCGTCCGGCTCCGGGCAGGCCGCCACCGGCGCGGCGGGGAAGTCCATGGCAATCCACTCCCCCCGGCGCCATGCGGTGAGCCGGCCGCTGCGGGTATCGAACCGCGCCGTCTCCGCCGGCCGCAGGATCTCCTCCTGCCAGAGGACGTGGGCCGAGGCCAGGGTGGCATGGCCGCACAGGTCCACCTCGGTGGTGGGCGTGAACCAGCGCAGCTCGAAGCTCTCGCCGGTGGGTCGCACGAACGCGGTCTCCGACAGGTTCATCTCCGCCGCCATCGCCTGCATCCAGGAGTCCTCCCGGGAGCGATCGAGCAGGCAGACGGCGGCCGGGTTGCCGGCGAAGGGGCGGTGGGTGAAGGCATCCACCTGGAACAGCCGTGGCGGCTTTCCGGCGGCGGCGTCGCTCATGCGCGGTCCCCCTGGAGCCGCGCCCGTGGCGGATGGGATGGCATGGACCGGCCTACTCTACCCCAACCGGCGCCACCGGGGCATGTGGTAGTCTGCGCGACGTGGACCGCCTCGGTTTCATCCGTCAGTTTGCCCGTGCCCCCATCCGCACCGGCGCCGTGGCCCCCAGCTCCAGTCGCCTGGCCCAGGCCATGACCGACGCCGCCCGGCTGGACGAGGCCGGGACGGTGCTGGAGCTGGGCCCGGGCACCGGCATCGTCACCGAGAAGATCCTGGAGGAGCTCCCCAACGGGGCCCGGTTCCTGGCCCTGGAGATCAATCCGGAGTTCGCCGCGGCCACGCGCCGCCGGTGCCCGGCGGCCCGCGTGGAGGTGGACGACGCCGCCAACGCCCGCCAGCACCTGGAGGCCATGGGGGTGGAGCACTGCGACGCGGTCCTCTCGGGCCTGCCCTGGGCCGCCTTCAGCGCCACCCGCCAGGACGAGCTGCTGCACGCCATCCACGACGTGCTGCGCCCCGGCGGCCGCTTCGTCACCTTCGCCTACCTGCAGGGGCTGGTGCTGCCGCCGGCGCGGCGCTTCGA
>JBFGDW010000028.1:0-17937 GCA_041580435.1 Candidatus Polarisedimenticolia bacterium
CCCATGGCGGCAACGGCACGCTGCAGCTCGGGGCGCAGGTCGAAGCGGCTGAACCCGCTGGGGGGCAGCTCGGAACTGGAAGACATGCAGACTCTGTTCTGCGGCGGGCGGGGGGCGTCCGGCGGCCGGACACACCAGTCTGCCGCGGTCCCGGCCATACAACAGAAGCTGGCAAGGGGGTGATGGCGTCGGCGCGATCCAAGTGGCGGATCCTGTTGTGCGCCGCGGGCCGGAGGATCCGGCCGGTTGGGATGACGGTGGAGAAGATAGCAGCCGGGCGCGTTCTTGTCGAGGATCCGGCTGGACAAGCTGCGGCGCGTCGTGCTGTGATGAGGGTGTGCGTTTCTGGTCGATCCTCAGCCTGGCGGCCCTTGCTCTCGCGGGCCAGCCGGCCTTCCCGGCGCCCGAGGGCGGACGGGACCCCGGCGACCCTCTGGCCGGCGCCGCGCAGGCCGCGGCCGCGGGCGATCTGGATGGGGCCCTGGCGGCCCTGCGGGCCCTGTTCGAGGCGGGCCACCCCACCCCGGCCCAGGTCTACGCCGATCCCCGCTTCACGCCCCTGAGGGAGGATGACGCCACCCGGGGCGCCTGGCGCCGCCTCATGAGCGAGCACCCCCGGGAATCCCACCTTTCCATGGTCACCCCCGACGAGCCGGGCGAGCCCATGCTCATCCAGGGGCGCGTGCTGCGTCCCGGCGACGGCCAGCCGGTGGAGGGAGCGGTGCTGGAGCTGTACCACACCGATCACACCGGCCACTACGAGCCCGGCGAGTCCACCGGCGAGGACCGCAACTCGCGCCTGTTCGCCTTCGTGCGCACCGATGCCGATGGGCGCTTCGAGGTGCGCACCATCAAGCCGGCCCCCTATCCCGGCACGGGCCCGGGCGCCGCCCACATCCACTACATCATCAGCGCCGAGGGGTACCGCCGCTACGCCCACGATTTCCGGCCCTACGACCATCCGCGGAGTGCCGGCGAGCGGGCCACGTCGCTGGAGCGCGGCCAGCGCTACTCCACGGTGCGCATCGAGGACGGCACGCTCATCTGCGAGGTCGTCATCCCCCTGCGCCCCGCGTCTCCCTGAACCGCGCGGGCCGAGGAGCCCTGCCATGGCCGGCCTGACCCTGGTGATCGGCAACCGGAATTACTCCTCCTGGTCGCTGCGGGCGTACCTGGCCCTGGAGCAGTCGGGCTTGCCGTCCCAGACGGAGATCATCTGGTTCGACGAGGACCGGGACCGCCGCCAGCGGCTGCGCTACTCCCCCACCGGCCGCGTGCCGGTGCTCATGGACGGCGATGACGCCATCTGGGACTCGCTGGCCATCGGGGAGTGCCTGGCCGAGCGGGCGCCCGGGGCCGGGCTGTGGCCGGCGGACGCCCGGGCGCGGGCCCGGGCGCGATCCCTCTGCTCCGAGATGCACGCCGGCTTTCCCGCGCTGCGGGAGGGGATGCCCCTCAACGTGCGCGGCCGCGCGCCCTACAAGACCCCGGCCCCGGCGGTGGCCGCCGACATCGCCCGCATCACCGCCATGTGGATCGAGACACGGGCGGAGTTCGGCGGCGATGGTCCGTATCTCTTCGGCCGCCGCACCCTTGCCGATGCCTTCTACACTCCGGTGGCGAGCCGCTTCCGGACCTACGGCGTCCCCCTGGAGGGGGAGGCGGCGGCCTACGCCGGCACGGTCCTCGACCTGCCGGCCATGCGTGCCTGGGCCGCCGAGGCGGAAGGCGAGGGGCACCCCAGTCCGGTCTACGACGCTCTTCTGAAAGGTTGATCATGACGACGACCCGCGCCCTAGCCGCCGCCCTGTCCATCCTCTCCGCGGCCGCGTCGCCGGCCCTGGCCGGAGACGCCGCCCCGGCTCCTTCCGGGCCGGCCGTCGCCGCCGCCGGGCGCACTGCCCCCTCCCCGCAGGTGGAGAACCTGGGCCTCATCCACTTCCCCAACTCGGGGTCCGCCGCCGCCCAGGAGCCGTTTTTGCGCGGCGCGCTCCTGCTGCACAGCTTCGAGTACGAGGACGCCGCCGCCGCCTTCCGCGAGGCCCAGGCCGCCGATCCCGGCTTCGCCCTGGCCTACTGGGGCGAGGCCATGACCCACCACCACCCGCTGTGGCAGGAGGAGGACGTGGCCGCCGCCCGGGCGATCCTGGCGCGGCTTGCCCCCACCCCGGAGGCGCGGCAGGCCAGGGCCCGCACCTCGAGTGAGCGGGGGCTGCTCACGGCGGTGGAGATCCTCTACGGCGAGGGGCCGCGGCCGCGCCAGCGCCAGGCGTATGCCGACGCCCTGGGGCTGCTGAGCCGCCGTCACCCCGAGGATCTCGAGATCGCCTCGTTTCATGCCCTGGCCATCCTGGGCACCACCTTTGGTGTGCGCGACATCCCCACCTACATGCGCGCCGCGGCGGTGGCCGAGGAGGTCTATGCCAAAAACCCCCGCCACCCGGGAGCCCTGCACTACCTCATTCACGCCTATGACGACCCGGTCCACGCCCCCCTGGGCCTGCGCCAGGCGCGCGTCTATGGATCGATCGCCCCCGCCGCGGCACACGCCCTCCACATGCCTTCCCACATCCACTTCGCCCTGGGGATGTGGGACGAGTCGGCGGCGGCCAACGAGGCCTCCTCCGCCGCGGCCGATGCCCGGCGCGCGCGCCTGAACCTGGGCGTGGACGCCCGTGGCTACCACTCGCTCCAGTGGCTGGCCTACACCTACCTGCAGCAGGGGCGCGCCGCCGAGGCCCGCGCCCTGCTCCAGCAGATGGCCAAAGATACCGAGGCGACCGGCTCGCGGCGGGCCCGCTACCACCTGGCGGTGATGAAGGCGGCCCACGTGGTGGCCACCGGCGACGGCACCGCCGGATCGGAGCATCCGCTGGCGGTGGAGACCGGCGACCTGGTCCTGACCGCCTCGGCCGCCGAGCACCTGGTGGAAGGGCTCGCGGCCCTCGGGCGCGACGACCTCGACGGCGCGCGCGCGCGCCTGGCCCTCATGCGGGAGCAGTACGGGCGCGTCTCGGCCAGCGACGCCGAGGCGGTGCACGCCGGCTGCGCGCCGGCCGCCTCGCCCTACGCCTCCACCGATCCGCCGGGGCGCCAGGCGGCGCGGATCATGGCGGAGGAGCTGGCGGCCATGATCCTCCTGGCCGAGGGGCGTACCGACGCGGCGCTGGCCGGCCTGCGGGAAGCCGCCGACCTGGAGGACGGCCTGGGGTTTGACTTCGGCCCGCCCCTGGTGGTGAAGCCGGCCCACGAGCTGCTGGGGGAGGTGCTGCTGGATCTGGGGCGCGCGGACGAGGCGCTGGAGTCGTTCGGCGCCGCGCTGGCCCGGGCGCCCCGGCGCAGCATCGCGCTGCTGGGGCAGGCGCGGGCCGCCGCCGGGACGGGGGACGCGGCCCTGGCCCGTGAGATCTACCTGGACCTGGGCAGCACCCTGCACCGGGCCGACGGGGGCAGCCCGCTGGCCGAGGCCGCGCGCCAGGGGCTGGCAGCCCATCCGGCGCCGGTGGCCCGGGGAGAGTGACCCAAAACCCGGCGCCCCCTCAGGGTGAGGCCGCGGGTGCGACCGCGGGGGCTGCCCCGGGCCGCCGCTCCGCCAGGCAGTAGAGGGCCCGCTCTCCCCGCAGGAGCAGGTCGCGCCCGGCCACCGCCGGCGAGGCGGAAAAACCGTCGTCGAGGCGATTCTGCGCCAGCACCTCCAGCCGGTCGCCGGCGGCCAGCACCACAGCCCCTCCGCGGCGGTCCACGATGTAGATGCGCCCGCCAGCCGCCACCGGCGAGGCGAAGACGTCGCGCAGGCCTTCCAGGCGCGCCGGGCCATAGAGGGTGCGGCCGGTGGCGGCCTCCACGGTGGTGACGATGCCGTGGAGGTGCTTCATGAAGGTCAGCCGCCCTCCTTGGAGCAGCGGCGAGGGGACGTAGGGGGTGTCCCGGTCGCGACGCCAGGCCACCGCCTCCCCACCGGTGAGATCGCCCCGTGCTCCAGCCGGGCGGATAGCCAGCAGCACCTGCCCGTCGTAGCTGTTCCCCGCGAAGACCAGCCCTCCTCCCGCCACCGGGCTGGCCACCACGTTGCGGTACAGGCCGGCGCACTCCCAGATGAGCCGGCCGCTGGCCAGGTCGTAGCCGCGGACCCTGCGGGTGGCGGCGATGATCACCTGGGGGCGGCCGTCCACCTCCACCACCAGCGGCGTGGACCAGGAGGTGGGCTCATCCCGGGCTGCCCGCCACCGCTCCTTGCCGGTGCGCCGGTCCAGGGCCACCACGAACGACGGCCCCTCGTGATCCCAGTTGACCAGCAGCGTGTCGCCGTGGAGCGCCGGCGAGCTCCCCTCGCCGTGCCCATGGAGAACCTGCATGTCCCCCAGGTCCACCTCCCACACCGGCTCGCCGTCCAGGGTCAGGGCGTACAGCCCCTGGGAGCCGAAGAAGGCGTAGACACGCTCGCCGTCGGTGAGGGGCGAGGCGGAGGCCCAGCTCCCGGTGGCGTGGGCCCCCTCGTGGGGGCGGGCGGTGCGCACCGTCCGCTCCCAGAGGATCGACCCGTCGCGCCGGTCCAGGGCCAGCACCTGGAAGCGGAGCCGGCGGTCGGCCGGGACGTTGTCGTGGGCCCCGGGATCAGTCTCGGGGGGCGCGGTCACCGCGGCGCCGGTGGGGACGGCCGTGGTCAGGAAGATCCGGTCCCCCCAGACGATGGGGGTGGACAGGCCACGCCCGGGCAGCGGCGTCTTCCAGCGCACATTCTGCCCCTCGCTCCAGGTCAGGGGCGGGTCGCCCCGGGGGGCCTCGCCGGTGGCCAGCGGGCCGCGCCACCGGGGCCACTGATCCAGGGGGTCGAGGATCTCGCCTGCCCCGGCCAGCGTTCCGGCCAGGGCGCACACCAGCAGGATCCGGGCCGTCAGGGCTCTGGGGCGGCATCCCATGCCAGACGGTACCACCTGCCGGATCCCCTGGACGGCCGCCAGCCCGCCGTGCTGTGATGCGGCCGTGCCCCCGGCCCTGGACGCCGAGGCCCTGGTCCTCGGCGTCCTCCTCCAGCTCATGGTCATCATCGCCGCCGCCCGGCTGGGCGGCTGGGCGGGGTCCCGCCTGGGCCAGCCGCAGGTGGTGGGGGAGATCGCCGCCGGTCTGGTCCTGGGACCCTCGGTGGCCGGGCGCCTGCTCCCGGAGCTGCACGCACGGATCTTCCCGGGGGACGCCGAGGCGGTCTTCCAGGTGCTGGGCCAGCTCGGCCTGGTCTTCCTCATGTTCCTGGTGGGGCTCCAGTTCGAGTTCGCCCACCTGCGCCGCCTGGGACGCGCGGCGGCCGGCGTCGCCCTGGCCGGGCTCCTCCTGCCCTTCCTCCTGGGATCGGGACTGGGCCTCTACCTGCACCCCCACGTGGCGGCCGGGCTCAACCGCACCGGCTTCGTCCTCTTCCTGGCCACGGCCCTGTCCATCACCGCCGTGCCGATCCTGGCGCGCATCATGGTGGAGTTCGGCCTGACGCGCACCCGCCTGGGGGTGCTCACCATCTCGGCGGCGGCGGTGGACGACGCCGTGGGCTGGGTGCTGCTGGCGGCGGTGAGCGCCATCGTGGCGGGCGGTTTCGAGGCGGCCGCGGTGGGACGCATGCTGGGGCTGACCCTGCTCTTCGTGGCCGCCATGGTGCTGGTGGCCCGGCCGCTCCTGGTTCGCTTCAGCCGGCGCGCCCTGGGGAGCGGCCCGGCGCCGCGGCTGGACCTCATCCCCTTCTCCTTCCTGCTGCTGTGCATCCTGGCCACCGCGGCGGCCACCGGCGCCATCGGCATCTTCGCCATCTTCGGGCCATTCGTCCTGGGGGCCGCCCTGTGGGACCAGGACCGGCTCCGGGAGGCGGCCGGCTCGCGCCTGTGGGACTTCGTCAACGCCTTCTTCCTGCCGGTCTTCTTCACCTATACCGGCCTGCGCACCGACGTGGGGCTGCTGGACAGCGTCGCCATGTGGCTCTTCTGCGGCCTGGTGCTGCTCACCGCCGTGGCCGGCAAGGTGCTGGGATGCGGCCTGGCGGCCCGGCTGGGAGGCTTCGGCTGGCGCGACAGCGCGGCGGTGGCCGTGCTCATGAACACCCGCGCCCTCATGGGGCTGGTGGTGATCAACGTGGGGCGCGACATGGGAGTGATCCCCGACACGGTCTTCTCCATGCTGGTGATCATGGCCCTGGTGACCACGTTCATGGCCAGCCCGCTGCTGCGCCGCCTGGCCCCCACCCCGGGGGCGCCGGCATGAGCGGGCGGCGGAAGCGGACGCCGCTGCACCTGCGGCTCCTGTACGGCTTCGCCCTGGGGTGCGGCGCCGGCATGCTGGGGCACGCCTTCCTGGCCGGGCATCCGGCGCTGGAGGCGGTCATCACCTACGTGGCCGCCCCGGCCGGCCAGATCTTCCTGCGGCTGCTGTTCATGCTGGTGCTGCCGCTGGTGTTCAGCGCCCTGGTGCTGGGGGTCACCGGCCTGGGCGACCTGAAGAGGCTGGGCCGCATCGGGGCACGCACGCTGGCGTACACCGTGTTCGTGTCCCTGGTGGCGGTGGCGCTGGGCCTGGCCCTGGTCAACACCCTGCGCCCGGGGGAGGGGCTGGACCCGGCCCTGCGGCAGCAGCTGGCGGAGCGGGCCGCCGAGGGGGCGGGAGCCCTGGAGCGCCTGGAGCCCCCCCGGAGCGGCGTCGACCTGCTGGTGCGCATCGTCCCGGCCAACCCGGTGCGCGCCGCCGCCGACGGCGACATGCTGGCGGTGATGTTCTTCGCCCTGCTGGTGGGAGTGGGGCTGTCCCTCACCGAAAGCCCCGGCGCCCGACGCCTGGAGGAGGCGATCCAGGGGCTCTATGAAGTGGCCATGCGCCTCATCGGCATGGTCATCACCCTGGCCCCGGCCGGCGTGGCCGCCCTCATGTTCACGCTGACGGCCGACCTGGGCTACGGCATCCTGCTGCAGCTGGCCCGCTACGTGGGGGTGGTGGTGCTGGGCCTGGCGCTGCACCAGTTCCTGGTCTACCCCCTCACCGTCCGGCTGCTTGGAGGGATGTCGCCGATCTTCTTCTTCCGCGGCATCAGCGCCGCCATGATCATGGCCTTCTCCACGGCATCGAGCAACGCCACCCTGCCCACGGCGCTGCGGGTGGCCGAGGAGAAGCTGCGGCTGCCGCCTCACGTCTCCCGCTTCGTGCTGACCATCGGGGCCACGGCCAACCAGAACGGCACGGCGCTGTTCGAGGGGGTGACGGTCCTGTTCCTGGCCCAGTTCTACGGCGTGCCCCTGAGCCTGGCCCAGCAGGGGCTGGTGCTGGCCATCTGCGTGCTCGGCGGGATCGGGACCGCCGGCGTCCCCGCCGGCTCGCTGCCGGTGGTGGCCATGATCCTGGGTCTGGTGGGGATCCCCCCCGAGGGGATCGGGATGATCCTGGGCGTGGACCGGTTCCTGGACATGTGCCGCACCACCCTCAACGTGAGCGGCGATCTGGCCGCTGCGGTGGTGGTGGGCCGGGGGGAGAGGCCGGCGTGACCCCCGTTGCCGGCCGGGGAAGGAGACACCTGGGGTAGAATCGCCCCACGCTTGCGGCCCGGCCGTCGGGCCGCCGAGGTGGTCCGTGTCCGCCGAGCCCGCCTGTCCCCGCTGCGGCGCCCCCGTGGCGCCTGACGAGCCCACCTGTCCCACCTGCCTGCTGCGCCTGGCCCTGGACCTGCCCAGCGCCGCGCAGCTGCCCGGCGGCGACGAGCCGGGTGAGGACGAGGGCGGCCTTTATCCAGGCCAGCGAGTCGGTCCCTACACGGTGGTGCGCCTGCTGGGCGCCGGTGGCATGGGCGCGGTCCATCTGGCCGAGCAGACCGACCCGGTGCGGCGGGAGGTCGCCCTCAAGGTCATCCGTCGTGGCATGGACAGTCGCCAGGTGGTGGCGCGCTTCGCCGCCGAGCAGCAGGCCCTGGCGCGCATGGACCACCCCTGCATCGCCCGCGTGCTGGACGCCGGCGAGACTGCCGATGGCCGGCCCTACTTCGTCATGGAGTACGTGCCCGGGGAGCCCCTCACCGCTCACTGCGACCGGCGGGGCCTGGGCCTTCCTGCCCGCCTGGACCTCTTCGTCCAGGTGTGCGAGGGGGTCCAGCACGCCCACCAGCGGGGCATCATCCACCGGGATCTCAAGCCCTCCAATGTCCTGGTGACCGAGGCCGGGGGCGCACCGCTGCCCAAGATCATCGATTTTGGCGTGGCCAAGGCAGTGGAGCAGCGCCTCACCGAACGCACCCTCTTCACCGAGCTAGGGGTGCTGGTGGGCACGCCTGAATACATGAGCCCGGAGCAGGCCGAGATCTCGCCGGTGGACGTGGATACCCGCACCGACGTCTACTCCCTGGGGGTGCTCCTCTACGAGCTGCTCACCGGCGAGCTCCCCTTCGATCCGGCGGAGCTGCGTGCCGCGGGCTTCGACGAGATCTGCCGCCGCATCCGCGAGGTGGAGCCCCCGGCGCCCAGTGTCCGCCTGGCCGGCGCCGGGCGCCGCGCCACCGATGCCGCCCGGCGCCGGGGAGCTGATCTCCCGACTCTGCGCCGGGCCATCACCGGCGAGATGGACTGGATCACGCTGCGCGCCCTGGAGAAGGAGCGCGATCGGCGCTACGGCTCGCCGGCGGAGCTGGCGGCGGATATCCGCCGGCACCTGGCCCATGAGCCGGTCTCCGCCGGGCCGCCCAGCGCCGCCTACAGGCTGCGCAAGTTCATCCGGCGCAACCGGGCCCTGGTGGCCAGCCTGGCGCTGATCTTCGTGGCCCTGGCCCTGGGCGCCGCCCTGGCCACCGCCTTCGGCCTGCGCGAGGCGCAGGAGCGCCGCCGGGCCGACGCCGCCCTGCGAGACCTGGAGGAGGTGGCGGCCTTCCAGGCTGGCATGCTGGGTGACGTGGATCCGCAGGCCATGGGCGCCGGCCTGCTGGCCGACCTGCGCCAGCGCGGCCAGGAGGCGCTTGAGAAAGCCGGCCTTCCCGCCGACCAGGCTGCAGACGAAGTGGTGGCCTTCGATGCCTTCACCGGTCGCATCAACGCCACCGACGCGGCCCTGCGCACCCTCGACATCGAGGTCCTGGACCGGGCCGCCACCGCCGCCGGCGAGCGCTTCTCCACGCGGCCCCTTCTTCGGGCCCGCCTGCTGCAGACCATCGGACACACCTACCTGCAGCTCGGCCTGCTGTCCCGGGCCGAGCCGCATCTGCGCCGTGCGGTGGAGATCCGCGAGGCCGAGCTGGGGCGCAGGCATCCAGCCACCGCCGAGGCCCTGGACCGGCAGGCCACCCTCCTCTGGAAGCAGGGGAGCCTGGAGGCAGCCGAGGCGCTGTTCACCGAGGCCCTGGGCAGCCGGCGCGAGGCCCTCGGGCCCGACCACGAGCTGACGCTGGAGTCCATGAACAACCTGGGGATCCTGCTCACCGACCAGGGGCGCTACTCCGAGGCGGAGGCGATCCACGCCGACCTGCTGGCGGCGCGGCGCCGGGTCCTGGGCGCGGACCACCGCTCCACTCTGACCTCGATGAATGCGCTGGCGATTGTGGTGGAGAACCAGGGACGGCTGGACGAGGCCGGCGATCTTTACCTGGCCTGCATGGAAGGCCGCCGTCGAACTCTGGGCGAGGAGCACGTGGAGACCATCACCGCCATGAGCAACGTGGCCAACAGCCTGGTCCGGCGCGGGCGCCTTGACGAAGCCGCGCCCCTGGCCCTCAAGGCCCTGGACCTCAGACGCCGGGTCATGGGGAACGAACATCCTGAAACCCTCCGGACCTCGACGGTGGTGGCCCGCCTGCTGTTCGAGCAGGGTCGCCTGCAGGAGTCGGCTGACCTCCTGACCGAGAGCCTGGAGATCAAGAGGCGGGTCCTGGGCCCGGACCACCA
Organism: Candidatus Polarisedimenticolia bacterium; assembly: GCA_041580435.1. Lineage (GTDB taxonomy): Bacteria > Acidobacteriota > Polarisedimenticolia > SMYD01 > SMYD01 > JBFGDW01. The sequence goes on from JBFGDW010000028.1 coordinate 9,888, forward strand.
GAGCACCCTGATCTCCATGAACAACCTGGCCGACACGATTGCCCACCAGGGCCGCCTGGAGGAGGCCGAGAGGCTGCACAGGCAGGCCCTGGCGGCCCGGCGCCGCGCTCTGGGCGCAGAGCACCCCGACACCCTGGCTTCCCTTTCCAACCTGGCCAAGGTGGTCCGCCTTGCGGGCCGCCTCCCGGAGGCCGAGCGCCTCTACCTGGACGTCCTGGAGCGGCGCCGGCGCGTGCTGGGGCCGGAGAACCTCTCGACGCTGCTGGTGATGAACAACCTGGGCATGCTCTATGCCGAGAGCGACCGCCTGGAGCGGGCCGAGCCGCTGCTCCGGGAGACGTACGAGACGCTCCGGCGGGTGCAGGGGCCCGACAAGCCCCAGACGCTGGCGGCCATGGGGAACCTGGCCGAGATCTACACGCTGGGAGGTGACCCCGGCAGGGCCGAGCCGCTGCTCGCCGAGGCGGCCGAGACCGCGCGCAGCACCCTGTCCGCAGGCAACCGGATCACCGCCAGCCTGCTCCGCAAGCAGGGCGACTGCCTGGCCGCCCTTGGTCGGCTCGACCAGGCGGAGGCGCTGCTGCTCCAGGCCCACGGGCTGCTCGCGGCCGCCACCGGCGAGGCCGACAAGGAGACCCGCAAGGCGGCGTCGGCGCTGGCGGAACTGTACGAGGCCCGGGGGCGTGCAGACGAGGCGTTCCGCTGGCGGGTCCGGGCGTCCCCTTCCCCTACCCCCGGCCCATGATGGCCAGCAGGTGGCGGAGCTCGTCGTCCACAGCCGCCTCATCATCCACCGTCTGGGCGATCTCCTCGCGCAGCAGCCGCCCGTAGCGCCGCCGCAGGCGCAGGACGGCCATCTTCACCGCCCCCTCGCTGATTCCCAGCCTCGCCGCCAGGGTGTCATAGGGATGCGCGGGTTCGTGGCCCGCCAGGTGGGGCGCCAGCAGCCGGTAGGTCTCCCCCTTGCCGGCCTCGTTCATCTCCGCCGCCAGTCGCCGGCGGGCGGACGCGAGAGTCTCCAGGGCCCAGCGCCGCTCGTAGGCCTCCTCCGGCGTGCGGCGGTCCGCCGGCTCCAGGCGGTAGCGCTCCTCGGCCGTGCCCCCGTCCAGGGACAGCAGCGGCCGCCCACCACCCCGCTTCAGGGCCATGGTGCGGCGCCGCTCGTGGTCCAGGTAGTGCTTCAGCGTCCCCAGCAGGAATGAGCGGAAGCGTCCCGCCTCGGGACGGACATTCCTGAGCCAGTTTCCCGCCAGCAGCCCCAGGAAGAAGCCCTGGGTCAGGTCCAGGGCCTCGTCGGCGCCGTGGCCCCGGCGCCGGAGGAAGACGTAGAGGGGGTACCAGTAGGCCTCGCACAGGCGGGACAGCGACTCCTCGAAGCCCGGCTCCGCCGGCGAGCGGGCCGCCAGGACCATGCTCCAGCGAGTCGTCTGAAACCGTCCGGCCCTGTCCATGGGGCTTTGGGCGTGACCCGCCCCTCCCTCCAGGGATGAAGGGTAGCAGAGGCCGCGGCCGCACCCGGCCGCCGCCCGTGGGAGGGGAACCATGCTCCAGCGCCTTGTCCGTGCCGGACTCCTGCTGGCCGCCTCCCTGGGGGCCGGCCCGGCCGTGGCCCAGAGCCTGACCATCTCTGGCGCCTCTGGACCGGAGGGGAACACCGGGCTGACCGACTTCACCCTCACCGTCACCCTCTCGCCGGCTTCCTCCCAGACCGTCACGGTCAACTGGGCCACCGCCAACAACTCGGCCACCACTACAGACAGCGACTACCTGGCCGCCTCGGCCACCCTCACCTTCCCGCCCGGGTCCACCAGCCGCACCCTGACGGTGCAGGGGGTGGGCGACACCAGGCTGGAGGGGGACGAGACCTTCTTCGTCCTGCTCTCCGGCCCGGTGAACGCAACTCTAGGCAACTCGTCGGCGCTGGTGACCCTGCTCAATGACGATGTGACGGTGAACATCACCGGCTCGTCCTCCCAGGCCGAGGGAAACAGCGGGCTGACCCCATTCACCTTCACCGTCAGCCTGTCAGCACCCTACGAGCTCACCGTGACCGTGGACTGGAACACCGCAGACAACACCGCCACCGCCGCCGACGGTGACTACGTCCCGGCCTCGGGCACCCTCACCTTCGCCCCGGGCGAGACGTCCAAGAGCCTGACCGTCCATGGCGTAGGCGACACCAGGCTGGAGGGGAACGAGTCGTTCTTCGTGCGCCTCAGCAGCGCCGTGAACGCCACCCTCAACGTCCAGACGGCGTCGGCCACGCTCCTCAACGACGACGTCACCGCGAACATCTCCGGCTCGTCGTCCCAGCCCGAGGGGAACAGCGGGCTGACCCCCTTCACCTTCACCGTCAGCCTGTCGGCCCCCTACACCCTCACCGTCACCGTGGACTGGAGCACGGCCGACAACACCGCCACTTCCGCCGACAACGACTACGTCCCGGCCTCGGGCACCCTCTCCTTCGCCCCGGGCGAGACGTCCAAGAGTTTGACCGTCCACGGCGTGGGCGACCTCCAGCTGGAAGGGACCGAGTCGTTTTTCGTGGTCCTGTCCAACGCCGTCAATGCGACCATCAACCTCGCCGCGGCCACCGCCACCCTGGTGAACGACGACATCATCCCGGGGATCGCCGTGGGCGACCTGGCCCTGGCCGAGGGGACCGGCGGCCCCACCCCCTTCGAGCTCCCCGTGAGCCTGTCGGCCGCCACCTCGCTGACCGTCTCGGTGGCCTACGCCACCTCCGACGGCACCGCCGCCGCCGGCAGTGACTACACCACCACCACCGGGACGCTGACCTTCGCCCCGGGCGAGACCCTCAAGATGATCACCGTCTCCGTGGCCGGTGACGCGGCCTTCGAGGACGACGAGACCTTCCAGGTCACCCTGAGCGAACCTGTCAATGGAACCCTCACCGATCCCATCGGGATCGCGACCATCCTCAACGACGACGAGCTGGAGGCGAGCATCGACGATGTCGTCCAGGGGGAGGGGGACGCCGGCCTTTCCAGCTTCGTCTTCACCGTGAGCCTGTCGGGGGTGGCGGCAGACGCCCTGGAGATCGGCTATGCCGTGACCGGCGGCTCGGCGAGCCCCGGCATCGACGTGGACCGGGCGACGGGCACCCTGGTCATCCCGGCCGGCCAGACCAGCCTGTCGCTAGCGGTGCAGGTCATGGGCGATCTGGACCACGAGATCGACGAGACCTTCCACGTCTGGCTGGCGGTGCCGTCCGGCGTGGTCCTGGCCGACGGCGAGGGGCTGGGGACCATCCTGGACGACGACTCCGCCTGCTCCCCCACCGCCCCCCACGTCACCGATCTCCGGGTGGAGCTGGCGCCGGGCGGCACGTCCCTCCAGCTCACCTGGAGCGATGTGCCCGGCGCCGACAGCTACGACCTGCACGCCAGCGCCATCCCCGGCGAGCCGTTCGGCAGCCTGGCGGCCACCGCCGCCAGCGGCACACCGGGAATCGCCCTGCCGGTGCCGGCCGTCGACACCTTCTACCTGCTGGCGGCGGTGAACACCGCCTGCGGGCCAGGCCCCCGCCGCGTCTGCGCCCACCCCCTGTGCGCCACCGGGTCGCGGCTGGATTCGGCCTGCGACCCGTGCGCCGCCGCCACCTGCGCCCTGGACGCCTCCTGCTGCACCGACGGCTGGGATGGCGCCTGCGTGGCCCTCGCCGGCACCGCCTGCGGCCTGACCTGCGACTGAGACCTTGGGGGGGCGTGACCGGGGCCGCCCCAGAGGGAAGGAGAGGGCAGCCGGACGAACCATCCCCCGTCCGGCCGAGGAGGAGGACATGCCGACCCCGTCACCCCGCACGGCCAGACCCGCGGCGCTGCCGCTGGTTGTGGCCCTCCTGATGGCCCCGCCGCCTGCCCTGGCAGCCTACCCGTCCCCGCACGTGGCGGCCCTGGCGCAGCTGCGCGCCGCCTCCAGCGCCCCGGTCACCGTGAGCTACCAGCGCGGCTTCCCCCACCACGTCACCATGGCGGTCCCGGCCCCCGGCGGCAATCCGGTGGCCCGGGCCCAGGCATTCCTCACCGCCTATGCCGACCTCTACTACCTCAGCCAGCCCGGGACGGACCTCCGGCTCGCCCGCGTGGACGACGACGGCGACGGGGGGACGGTGGTCCGCTTCGCCCAGACCTACCAGGGGCTGCCGGTGTTCGGCGCCGAGCTGACCGTCCACCTGGGAACATCGGCCGCCGGCGCGCCGCAGGTCACCGCCACCGCCGGCATGCTCCTGTTGCCGGCTCTGGTGGATCGCGACCCGCCGGCGCGCATCGCGCCGGATCTCGTGCCGGCGCTGCCGGCCGCCGAGGCCGAGGAGATTGCCCGGCAGGCCCTGGGGCTGCCGGCGGCGCCGGTGCGCGGCGAGACGGCCCTCCACCTCTACGCCCCGGCCATCCTGCGCCTTGACCCTCTCGGCCCCGTTCCGACGGGCTTCCCGCCCGATCCCATCCTGGTCTACCGGGTCACGCTGGGGAGCTCAGAGGAGCCCGTGCAGGTGCTCATGGATGCCCACAGCGGCGCGCTCCTCTTCCGGCGCGGCCTCTCTCCCACCGGCGCCGGCCTGGCCGGCTACGACCTGCGCATGTGGGACTACATGGGGGCCGGCCTCAGCTTCGATCCCAGCGCCCTGCTCATGGGGGACGAGGGGGGTGTGAGCCCGGCCTACCTGTCCAGCCTCGACGCCACCGCCGCCTGGTTCGCGGCCCGGGCGACCTGGCTCTACTTCCACGACGCCCTCGGCCGCCACTCCTACGACAACTCCAACGGCCTGCTGGACGTCAACCTCAACGTGAGCTTCCCCGACGGCCCCAACGCCAAGGCCCACTCCAACGACATCTCCTTCAGCCCCGGCTACGTGGGGCGCGACATCATGGCCCACGAGTTTGCCCACCACATCACCAGGCGCACGTCGGGTCTCATCTACGCCTACGAGCCGGGGGCCCTCAACGAGGCCTTCTCCGACATCATGGGCGTGAGCGTGGATGGCGATGACTGGCTCATCGGCGAGGCCACCACGGGCAATGTCTTTCCTCCCACCGAACAGTGCGCAGCCGGTCTGCGCAACGTGGAGAACCCCACAACGCACTGCTGTGGGAGTCTCAGTAGCTGTCCTGACCACGTGGCCCAGTACCTGGTCACCGAGCAGGACGAGGGCGGCGTGCACACCAACAGCAACATCATCAACAAGGCGTTCTACGTCATGTCCGAGGGGGGCACCTTCGGACAGATCACGGTGCAGGGGATGGGCCGGGCCAAGATGTCCAGGCTGGCCTACGGCACCTTCACCCTCCTGCCCAAGAACGCCAGCTTCGACCAGGCCTCCTGGGCTTTCATCAGCAAGGCGGCCCAGTGGGCCACCAGCAGCACTCACGGCTTCACCGTGGTGGATCGCTGCGGCGTCCACAACGCCCTGGCGGTGGTGGGCATCCGCGGACCGGATCTCAACTGTGACGGCGTGGAGGACGGCGGCGCCGACGCCGACCTGGACTGGATCTTCGACGACGGGGACCGCTCGGGCACCCCCGGCGATAACCCCTGCTCGACGACCCAGACCTCGGGCTGCGACGACAACTGCCCACTGGCGGCCAACCCGGATCAGGCTGACTGGGACGGTGATGGCGACGGCGACGCCTGTGACGCCGACGATGACAACGACGGCTACCCCGACGGCGTGGACCCGTGCCTGGGCACGGCCAACGAGTTTTTTGACACCGATGGTGACGGCTTCATCGACTGCCAGGATCTGGACGACGACAACGACGGCATCCCCGACGACGGCAACGGCGACGGCAACCCCTTCTCCAAGCCCTGCGCCAGCGGACAGGTGGCGGGCTGCGACGACAACTGCAAGAACGATTACAACCCCACCCAGTTCGACGGCAACGCCAATGGCCTGGGGGACGCCTGCGATCCCGACGTGGACGGTGACGGCTTCTACGTGGAGTCGGACAACTGCACCTTCGTGTTCAACCCGTCCCAGGCCGACACCGACGGCGACGGCATTGGCGACGCCTGCGACCTGTGCCCCACGGTGTCCGACAGCATCAACGCCTACACCCCCGGGATTCCCGAGCTGAACATCCCCCCCAAGCCGGTGCAGCCGGACTTCGACCAGGACGGCCTGCCCGACGCCTGCGACGACCGCCCCTACGGCAGCGTCAGCGTGACCATGGGCGGCATCAACACCAGCTTCTTCAACCCGGTGCGCCGCGATGGGGCCACGCGGCCGGCGAGATTCTTCGGCGAGCCCGGAGCCGGCGGCCTGGGCCGGTTGCATGTGCCCGGTTGCGATGGCGGCCCGCCGCTTCCAGGTCAGCGCTACGAGCTGATCCTCACGGGCCTGCCCGCCACCGTGGAGGTCTGGCTGGAGGATGAGCACGGGCTCGTGCTGGAGCGGGCACGCCCTTCCCACATGGACCCCGCCGACCGGGGTTTCCGCTTCGCGCCGCGCTGCGACGAGGCGACCTACCTGTATCTGCGCAGCGGCCCCGGCTGGGCCGGCGATTCGGCGTTCACCGTGCGGGCGGAGCTGGTGGCCGCCCTCGCTCCCAGCCCCTGGGGAACCCCCGACATCCAGTTCGACGATGAGCCCGGGCCGCTCCCGGACCGGGATGGCGACGAGATCCTGGACGGTGCCGACACCTGCCCCGACACCTACGATCCCACCAACCAGGACCGGGACCGGGACGGCATCGGGGACGTCTGCGACGTTTGCCCCGCCACTTTCAACCCCGACCAGGGGCCGGTGGCCTTCGAGACCATCGCCGCCACGCCGGCGGGGGCCTTCGCGTGGCCCACGCCGGTGGCGTACCACTACGCCCACGGGCCCTTCGCCGGCCTGTCGTCGTACGCAGCCAGCCTGAGCGGCCCGGCGCCGGAAGGGAACTCCTTCTCCCTGGCCGGCGATCCCCTGGGGTGGTACCTGTTCCGGCGCACCGACTGTGGCACCTGGGGCAGCGCCGCCCGGGACGCCGCGCTCCCCTAGGGCGGACCCAGGAGGCACGGGCCGGCGGCTATGGCATAATCGCGCCATGCCGCCGGCCCCGGGAGACGATGCGCGCAAGGAGCGCGGTGTGGACGCCACCAACCGCGACTACCTGCGCTACGAGCAGGTGGAGAAGGACCAGTCGTACCGCCTGGCCGAGGCGGAAGGGGCCGAGGCCTTCGACGAAGCGTTCGAGATCCGTACCTGCGACCTGAACACCTTCCTCCACGGCGACGCGACGGAGCGCCGCGCCTTCTGCCATGAGCTGCACCGCGGCCTGCGGGAGATCGGCTTCGCCATCCTGGTGGGCCACGGCATCGACCCCGCCCTGCACGCCGCCGCAGACAGGGCCGTCCGGCGCCTGTTCACCGGCCACGGCCTGGAGCAGAAGAAGCGCTTCCGGGCCCGGCGCCACGGCTCGGTGAACCAGGGGTACTTCCCCCTGGAGGAGACCAGCGACATCCACCCGGACCTGGTGGAGGGATGGGTCTTCTGCCGCCGGGCGTTCGGCCTGGACGACGGCCGCACCGAGCCGTTCGACGCCGCCGCCTTCTGGCCCGACCCGGCGCTGGAGCCGGTCTTCCGGCGCCTCTGCCTGGAGCAGGAGAAGCTGATCCTGCCGCTCATGCAGGCCATCCTCACCGGCCTGGGATGCGACCCGCACCTCTACGACGACCGGCTCACCGGCACCAACTTCGCCCTGCGCCTCAACTACTACCCGCCTCTGACCCCCGAGCAGGAGGCCCGCGGGGCGGGGCGCCTCCTGGGGCACGAGGACGTGGACCTGTTCACGCTGCTGCCGGCACCGGCGGTGGAGGGGCTGCAGGTGATGAACCGGGCCAGCGGGCGCTGGGTGCGCCTGCAGGCGCCGCCCGGGTCCATCATCCTGAACACCGGCGACTACATGCAGCGCATCACCAACGACATCCTCCCGTCCACCACCCACCGGGTCAGCCGCCCCCGGGATCCGGCCCTTCGCCGCCAGGCGCGGGTGTCGTTCCCCATGAACATCTACCTGTGGGAGGACGAGATGCTGGAGGTTCTCCC
>JBFGDW010000029.1:0-17850 GCA_041580435.1 Candidatus Polarisedimenticolia bacterium
CGATCTCGCGAAGGATAGGGAAGTTTGAAGAGGCAGCCGGCGGGGTGGTGTTTCTTGATGAGATAGGGGAGCTTGATCCGTCGTTGCAGGCGAAGCTGCTGCGGGTACTGCAGGAGCGGGAGATTGAGCGGCTGGGGAGCAACCAGAAGATCAAGGTGGACTTCAGCGCCAACGATCTGTTCAGCGCCCTGGCCGGCTTCAAGCGGGTGCGCACCGTCATGAAGACGCTGGTGGGCCAGCTGGACATCCTGGAGACCATGACCCCCATGTCCTTCTCGGGCTTCCGGGACCGCCTGGAGACGGCGTCGGGGTTCCAGTCGGTGCAGTTCCGGGAGCTGGAGTTCCTGCTGGGCCAGAAGCGCGCCGACATGCTGCCCCACTTTGACGCCGGCAGCCCCGCCCGCAAGACTCTGGAGCGGCGCCTGGCCGAGCGCTCCCTGGTGGACCACTTCCACGACTTTCTGGCCGCCCGTGGGGTGGCCATCCCCGAGGCCGTGCGCGCGCGGGACGTCACCGCGCCCAACGCTCCCGACGAGGCGATCCAGGACGGCATCCTGGCCATCTACGAGAGCCAGCCCGAGGTGGCGATCCTGCTGGAGAGCATGACCGACTTCGATGAGGGGCTGCAGGAGTGGCGCTACCGCCACGTCAAGATGGTGGAACGGACCATCGGCAACAAGACAGGGACCGGCGGCAGCCTGGGGGTGGAGTTCCTGAAGAAGACCCTCTTCCGCCCCATCTTCCACGACCTGTGGGCGGTGCGCCACCGCTTCTGAGCCCATGCCCTGCGACCTCTGATCCCATGCTCTACGACATCAGCCCCCCCATCTCGCCGCGCCTGAAGGTCTGGCCCGGCGATACCCCACCCAGCCGCGAAGTGCTACTGGACCTGGCCCGGGGAGACAACCTGACCCTGTGCACCCTGCGCTCCACCGTGCACGCCGGCGCCCACGCCGACGCTCCCAGCCACTACGGCGAAGGCGCGCCGGACATCCACCAGCGGCCGCTGGACCTGTACCTGGGCCGCTGCCAGGTGGTGTCGGTTGCCGCCGGGAGCGATGCCCGCATCGCGCCCGGCGATCTCCAGGCGGAGATCCAGGCCGAGCGGGTGCTGCTGGCCACCGGGACCTTTCCGGACCCAGAGGTCTTCAACGAGGACTTCGCCGCGGCGTCGCCGGAGCTCATCGATCATCTCCACGGCCGGGGCGTGCGCCTGGTGGGGATCGACACCCCCAGCATCGACCCGTTCGCCAGCAAGGATCTGCCAGCCCACAAGCGGTGCCTGGCCCACGACATGGCGCTCCTGGAGGGGCTGGTGCTGGCCCGGGTGCCGCCGGGGATCTACGAGCTCATCGCCCTGCCGCTGCCCCTGGTGGGCTTCGACGCCAGCCCGGTGCGGGCGGTGCTGCGGACGTTGCCGGGCTAGGCCCCCGGCTCAGGCGGGCGGGCCGCCCGCGAAGCTCCCGGCCCAGCGGCGGATGAACTCGCCTGACGTCTCGCCGGTGACGCGGCGGAAGGCGTCGTCCAGCTGCTCGCCGGCGCCCAGCCGGTCCAGCAGGTGAACGAGGCCGTCGAACCCCCAGCGCTCCTGGAGATCCAGGGTGAGGGCCAGGGCCACCGGGTAGGAGAAGGGGAGCACGCCGCTCTCGGTGGTGCGCGCCGCGCCGAGCTGCTGGGCGATCTCCGCCTGGTCGGCACGCAGCAGCGGGCGCCCCTCGACGATCTGGGCGAGCCCCTCGTGGAGCCAGCGCGGGCAGTTGCCCCGGGTCTTGGAGTGGACCAGGGCGTGGGTCAGCTCGTGGGCCAGCAGGCGGCGGGCGTCGGCGCCCAGGCTGCGCAGGCCGCCCAGCGGGACGCGGATCTTGCCGTCGTACAGCCCGCCCACCCAGGCGTCGGCTCCGGTGACGGCGTGGAACTGGCGCGCCGCGTAGAGGATCACCGTGACCGGCCGCTCCGGGGCGTGGGACAGCCTCAGGCTCAGCTCGGCGTGGCGGGCCTCCAGCTCGGCCAGCACCTCGCTGGCCAGCATCGCGTCCACGTCGCCGTCGTGGAGCACCTGGAAGTGGGAGCCGGCGGCCTGCAGATGGTCCCGCCCCGCCCGGGCCTCCCGCTCGCCCCGGGCGATCTTCGCCTGCAGGGAAGGGGACGGCGCCAGGGCCTGGGCCCGCCGCCAGGCCGCCAGCGCCGCGTCGAGGCGGTCGGCCCGCTCCTCCAGGTCCCCCAGCGCCTCGTGGAGCAGGGCGCTGTCAGGCCGCAGGGCGAGCCCCTGAAGAATCACCTCCCGGGCCTCCAGTTCGAAGCCCAGGGCCAGGGCGGCCTCGGCCAGGGCGAGGCGCGCCTGGGCCTGGCCAGGGTCCAGCTCCACGGCCCGGCGCAGCGCCTCCAGGGCGGCGGCGTGGTCCCCCCGCTCCAGGGCCGCACGCCCCTGGAGGTGGCTGAGGGCGGCCTCGGCGGTGTCGGAGGGGGAGGGGGAGGCGGCCAGGGAGAGGAGGGCCGGGGGAAGGGCGAGAAGGGCGATCCACGCGATCCGAAGGGTCATCCCCTCCATGGTGGTGCGCAGATTGTGGAAGGGCCACTCGGACGGCCAAAAACCTGTATTTTCAGGCGCTTAGGCCCGGTCAGGACGGAGATCCACAATCTCCGCACCACGATGCACGGCCATGACCGCCATGACCGGCAGGCGGGCACGGCAGAGGCTAGAGGAAAAAGGTGAACCCGGCCCCCACGTACCTGACCTCCAGCCCGAAAAGCTGCCCGAACGGCACGTGCCCGTCGTAGTACTCGAACGTGATCTGGAAGGACCGCGAGGTCCCCGGGGAGCCGGCCAGCCGCAGGCCGACCTTCACGCTCAGGTCCAGGTCCCAGCCGGTCTCCTCCCAGGCCTGCAGGTCAAGGCCAAACACCACCCGGGCGGGGCCGCCGGCCAGGGGCAGGCCGACGCCGTCCACGCCCGCCTGCAGCCGGTCCCGGCCCAGCGGCTGGCCGGTGCGCAGGATGCGGCTGCCGCCGCCGTAGAGACGGACGCGCCCCACGTCCCGGGCCACCAGCACCTCCAGGGACTCGAAGCTGATGTCCAGGGGCGCAAACGGGATCTTGGGCGCCGGATCCAGCAGCAGCTCGTCGCCCAGGTGGGACGAGAGGTGGAAGAGGCGCACGCGGCCGGTCCAGGGGCCGCGCCGCCAGGTCCAGGGGAAGCCGATGAGATAGTCGGTGTTGAGCAGATCCTTTGAGGTGGTATCCAGGTTGAACAGGGCGAAGATGGCGCCGGAGATCCCGATCTGCCAGCCGTTGGAGCTCGTCTCGGGGGCCGAGCGGAACAGGCCGTAGTCGGCGCCGAACCCCACCACGCCGGCCAGGAAGTCCGCGCTGGAGGTGTCGTAGTACTGCAGGGTGGTGTGGGTGCGCGGCGTACGCGGCGCCGCCTCAAGGGGCGCGAACAGGTTCCCCTCGGGAAAGCGCACCAGGTCGGGCCAGCGCTCGCTGCCGGCCAGGGCCGGGACCGCGGTGGCCAGGGCGAGGAAACACACCAGGAGGGAACGGAAGGGCGGCATGGAGAAGGTGCTCCCGGGGATCAGGTGGCCGGAGCGAGGCGCAGCTTGGTCTCGATGCGGATCTCGCCGGTGAGGGTGCGATGAACCGGGCAGCGGTCGGCGATCTGCAGCAGGCGGGTGATCTGGTCCCCGTCCAGATCCCCCTCCAGGCCGACGACGCGGTCGATCCTGTCCACTCGCCCCTCCTTCGTCTCGCAATCGGCGCAGTCCTCGGCATGGATGCGGGAGTGACGCAGGCGAACCTCGATGCGGCGCAGGGGCCACCCCTTGCGGTCGGCGTACAGCCGCAGGGTCATGGCGGTGCAGGTCCCCAGGGCCGCCAGCAGCAGGTCGTAGGGGTTGGGCCCGGCGTCGGCGCCGCCGGCCGAGGCCGGCTCATCGGCGGTGAGCTGGTGCCGGCCGGCCCTGACCTCCTGGGTCAGCCCGGCCTCGCCGATCACGATCACCTCGCCGGCGCCTGGAGCCGGTTTGCCGGCGCCGGCGGCCGCCTCGCCGCCGCTCATCGGGGCAGGCTCCAGATGAAGCGGGCGAACCAGAGCATGGGCGGCTCGTGGCTGTCCTCGGCGGCAGCCTCGTTGAGGCGGCGGACCTCGTCGTTGATCCGGTCGAGCTCGGTGCCGTCCAGCCAGAAGCCGCCGCAGGACCCGCAGTAGTCCAGGATCAGGTTGGTGTGGATGACGAACTCCACCTTGGCCATCTCCCCGGCGCCGCAGTCGGGGCAGGGGATGGGTCCGTAGGCGTCGTCGTGCTGGAACGTGTCCAGGTCCACCGTGGAGAACTCCAGGTCGCCGGCGGTGGCGGCGGCCATCTTGTTGAGCTCCCCCTGGTGCAGGAACATGCCGCCGCAGCCGGGACAGACCGGCACCGTGACGTCGCAGGGGGAGGTCTCCCGCAGCGCTTGCCCGTCCCGGGGACAGTTCATGACAGCACGCTCCTTTCCGCGGTGGCAGCCATCAGCCGATGGTGGCGATCACCTTCAGCTCGATGGCGATGGGGGTGGGCAGCCGGTTCACCTCCACCGTGGTGCGGGTGGGCTGGTTGTCCCGGAACGCCTCGGCGTAGAGGCGGTTGAAGGTGGCGAAGTCCCGGCGCATGTCGGTGAGGAAGACGGTCACGTCCACGATGCGATCCCAGGCCGAGCCCGCATCCTCCAGCACCGTGCGCACGTTGGCGAACACGGCCCGGCACTGGCTCTCGAAGTCATAGGCCACCACCTCGCCTCCGGCGTCCAGGGTCACGCCCGGGATGGCCTTCTGCCCCCGGACCCGGGGGCCCATCCCCGACAGGAAGAGGAGATCGCCCACGCGCCGGGCGTGAGGGAACGCCCCCACCGGCTCCGGCGCCCGGCCGCTGGTGACCCTCCCGCGCTGGTCGCCTTGCTGGGTCAAGACGCCGCGCCTCCGTCGCCGGGCTCCGCCAGGCGCACGCAGACGTTCTTGGGCTCGGTGTAGAAGCGGAGCGCCTCGTCGCCTCCCTCGCGGCCGACGCCGCTCCGCTTCATGCCGCCGAAGGGGACGCGCAGGTCCCGGAGCAGCCAGCAGTTGATCCAGACGGTGCCCGACTCGATCCGCTCGGCCATGCGGTGCGCCCGGGCGAGATCCCGGGTCCAGACCGACGCCGACAGGCCGTAGTCGGTGCCGTTGGCGATGGACACCGCCTCGTCCTCGCTGTGAAACGGCAGCACGCTCACCACCGGCCCGAAGATCTCCTCCCGGTTCACCGGGTGGTCCGGCGGCAGGCCGGTGAGGACCGTGGGCTCGACAAAGTGACCGCCCCGGCAGCGGTCGGGAAGATTCCGGGGCGGACCGCCGCCGCACAGGATGCGGGCCCCGCCGCTGCGGGCCTTGTCGATGTAGGACAGCACCTTGGCGTGCTGCGCCGCTGACACCAGGGCGCCCTGCTGGGTTGACTCCACCAGCGGGTCGCCGGGCGTGAGGGCCCGGGCGCCGGCCACCAGCCGCTCCAGGACCCGGTCCAGGATCGGCGCCTCCACCAGCAGGCGGGAGCCGCTCAGGCAGATCTGCCCCTGGTTGCTGAACGACGCGCGCACCGTCTCGGGGAGGGCGGCGTCCAGATCGGCATCGGCGAACAGGATGTTGGGGTTCTTCCCTCCCATCTCCAGGGCGACCTTCTTGAACAGGGGAGCGGAGACCCGGGCGATCTCGGCGCCGGTGGCGGTGCCGCCGGTGAAGGAGAGGGTGGGCACGTCCGGGTGGGCCACCAGGGCGGCCCCCGCCCGCGGCCCGGAGCCGTGGACGATGTTGAGCACCCCCGGCGGCAGCCCGGCCTCCCGGCAGGCCCGCCCCAGGCGAGCGGCGGTGACCGGCGTGATCTCCGACGGCTTGGCCACCACCGTGTTGCCGGTGGCCAGGGCCGGCGCCACCTTCCAGGTCAGAAGGTAGAGGGGCAGGTTCCAGGGGGAGATGACGCCAGCCACGCCGCGCGGCCGGCGCAGGGTGTAGTTGAGGGCGGCGTGATCAGTGGCGTGCAGCTCCGAGCGGGTGTGCAGCACGGCGGTGGCGAAGAAGCGCAGGTTCTTCACCGCCCGGGGGATGTCCAGGGCGCGGGCCAGGGCGATGGGCTTGCCGGTGTCGATGCTCTCGGCCCGGGCCAGGTCCTCGAGGCTTCCCTCCAGCAGGTCGGCCACCCGCAGTAAGAGGTGCGAGCGCTCGGCGGCGGGCGTCCGGGACCAGGCCGGGAACGCCTCCCGGGCCGCCGCCACGGCAGTGTCCACGTCGCTCCCGTCACTGTCGGGGACGCGGGCGTAGGGACGGCCGGTGGCCGGCTCCTCCACGTCCAGGTAGCGACCCGCGGCCGGCGGCCGCTCCTCGCCGGAGATGAAGTTGGCCAGCGTCTCCATGGGGGCTCACTCTAGCGCGGATCCCGGCGAAGGTTCCACAGCGCCGCTACGGCCAGGACTCCACTTCCCGGGTCAGCTTCACGCCGAAGCGCTCCTCCACCGTCCGCTCCACCCGCTCCATCAGCGCCAGGGCGTCGGCGGCGGTGCCGCCCCCCTCGTTGATGAAGAAGTTGGCGTGGCGCGGCGACACCACCAGACCGCCCACCCGCGTCCCCTTGAGCCCCGCAGCCTCGATGAGCCGGCCGGCGAAGTCGCCCGGCGGCTTGAGGTAGACCGAGCCGCAGGAGGCGGCGTCGGTGGGCTGGTTGGCCCGGCGCGAGGCGGCGAACTGCTCCATGGCCCTGGTCACGGTGGCGGGATCCGCGGGCTGCAGCCGGAAGACGGCGGCCAGGACCACCCCGTTGCGGGCGCGGAAGCGGCTGGTGCGGTAGCCGAAGGCGCAGGCGTCGCCTGGCAGGCGCCGCACCTGGCCGTCGGCCTCCAGGACCTCCACCGAATCCACCACGCGGCCGGTCTCGTGCTCGTGCCAGCCGGCGTTCATGACGATGGCCCCGCCCACCGTCCCCGGGATGCCGGCGGCGAACTCCAGCCCCGACAGTCCCTCGGCGGCGGCGCGGTTGGCCAGGGCGGGGAACGACGCCCCGGCCCCGGCGTGGAGTCGATCCCCCTCCCGGCGGATGCCATCCAGCACCTTGCGCACCTGCAGCACCAGCCCTGGGACGCCGGCGTCGGCCACCAGCAGGTTGGAGCCGTTGCCCAGCACGCGCCAGGGGATGGCCTCCTTGCCGGCCCAGGCCACGGCGAGGACCAGGTCCTCGACACCGGCGGGGACGGCCAAGAGCTCGGCCGGGCCGCCCATCTGCCAGGTGGTGTGGGCCGCCAGCGGCTCGCCGGGGAGAAGCCGCCCGCGGAAGCCGGCCGCCTGCAGCGACCGGGCCAGGTCCCGTCCCGCGCTCATGCCGGCCCCCCGGCCACGAGGCGGGGGGAGGCGCCCTGGCGGAAGAGGTCCTCCAGGCGGCGCGCCTCCCGCTCCAGCGGGATGGCCTCGCCGTCGCCGCGCCGAAGCCACCCCGCCAGATAGCTTGCCACGAAGCGGGCGGTGCCCAGGCGGGCGTACTGGGCCGTGTGCACCAGCTCGTGGAAGATGAGCACCGGCACCTCGGCGGCGGCGGGCATGGCCTGACGTGTGAGCAGGATGGTGTCCACCAGGGCAAGCCCCTCCAGCTGCCGGAAGTCCAGCAGCCGGTCAAGCCCCGCCCTTCGGGCCTCCGCCGGCAGCCGGGGAGCGGGCACGCGCTCCACCACCCGCAGCCGCACCCTCTCCAGCAGCTCCGGGGCGAACCAGCCGGCGTAGGCCGCCTGCTCCGGCGCCGTCAGGGGCCGGGCCCGGGGCCGGTGCCGCCGCCGCTGGCGCAGCAGCCAGCTCAGGGCGGCGCGCGACAGGCGGCGGCGCTCGGCGGGGGTCAGCATGGGGTGGGGGACTACTTCAGGACGAAGGTCACCTTCATGTTGACGCGATACTCGGCGATCTTCCCCTTCTCCACCACGATGGACTGCTCGTTGATCCAGGCCCCCTTGACGTTCTCCAGCGTCTTGACGGCGCGCTTGACGCCGCGGTTGATGGCATCCTCGAAGCTGGTGGGGGACGAGGCGGTGAGCTCGGTGACCTTGGCGACGGACATGTGCGTCTCCTTGCCCCGGCCGCTGGGGCCGGCGTGATGAAAGTTGATGGGGGGTGACGTGACGGGGGCCAGTCTAGCGCATCATCGTGCGCTCCACCGCCCAGGCCAGGCCGGCGGCGGCGATGAGGAGCGAGGCCGGCACGGTGACCGCGCGGCGGTACCAGGCGCGGGGCCGCAGCCATCCCACAGCGGCGAAGGCCAGAGCGATGACCGCAAGCTGTCCCAGCTCCACACCGACGTTGAACGACAGCAGGGCGGTCACCAGGCCGCCCCGGGGCAGCCCCAGCTCCCGCAGCACGCCGGCGAACCCCAGCCCGTGGAGCAGGCCGAAGCCGAACACCACCACCGGCCGCCACGGCTTCAGCTCCGAGGTGACCAGGTTCTCCACCGCCACGTAGACGATGGACAGGGCGATGAGGGGCTCCACCACCGAGGAGGGGAGCGACACCACGTCGAAGATGGACAGGGCCAGTGTGGCGGTGTGGGCCACGGTGAAGGCGGTCACCTGGGCCAGCAGGGGGCGCAGGCGCGTGCTCAAGAAGAAGAGCCCCAGCACGAAGAGGATGTGATCCAGCCCGGCCGGCAGGATGTGGATGAACCCCAGCTTGAGGTAGCGCCAGGCCACGGCCCAGGTGCCGGCCGGCCCGCCGTCCAGGGGGATGGGGGGGCTGTCCTCGCCGGGAGCCAGGGCGAAGCGCTCCAGCGGGCCGCCGGCGCCGTGGCGCACCGCCAGGGCCAGCGGTCCGAAGCGCGCCGAGGCGCGCAGGGCGAAGGTGGAGGCCGCCTCGGGGATCGGCCCGGTGAAGCGGGCGGTGAAGCCGGGCAGGGGAGACGGCGGCCGGCCATCCTCGCCTTCCATCTCGGGGAAGGTGAGTTCCGGCTCCGCCATCTCGCCGTCCAGGAAGACACGCACCGAGCGCGACAGCATCCGGTGCAGCCCTGCCAGCAGCCTCTGCCGCTCCTCCTCCGTCAGCGCCAGCAGGGCGGTGAAGGCCTCCTCCTCCAGGTGCCCGGGAGCGGCCCCGGCCATGAGCGCATTGAGGTCCAGCACCAGGTCCACCTGGTAGGTGTCGGCCTCCAGGGTCGCGGTGGCGCCGGTGAAGGTCCAGGCGTGGGCGCGTGCGGCGGCCGGCAGCATCAAGGTCAGCAGCAGGGTGGCGGCCAGGACAGCGGCCTTCGCGGCGGCGTCCACGCGCGCTCCGGCCCGCGCCCGTACGGCTCCCGCGGCGCGCGCCCCGGCACGTGCGCTCGCGCAGCCGGCGGCCGTCCGGCGCGGCGGGAGGCTAGCCCCCACGCCGCTTCTCCTCCGCCAGCAGCCCTGGCAGCGCCGCGGCGAGGCGGGCGTACTGAGCCTCGTCGTTGTAGGCCTGGGCGCTGATCCGCAGCAGGCGGCGCGGCGGCTGGGGCCAGGGGACCACCGGCACCTGGATGCCATGGCGGGCCAGCAGCGCCTGCTGCAGCGGCTCCTGGTACAGCGGCGAGGTGGGTGGCTCGGGGCTGCCGTCGGGGAGCGGCACCGCCGCCAGCGCCCCCAGCATCTCGTCGGGCGCCGGCGGCGGGATCTCCAGGGCGGCGCACAGCAGGTCGCGCCCCCGGCGCGCCAGCCTCCGGTTGGCGTCCATGAGGGCCGGCCAGCCGCCCGGAAGCCGCTTTTCCAGGAAGCGCAGCGCCGCCGGCACCGACAGGAAGGCCGACGGGTCGAACGTCCCCTGCCAGTCGAACTCCAGCCGGAAGCGGCTGCGCCCCGGCCGGGTGACGCTGGCGCCGTGGCTGATCACCAGCGGGCGGATCCGCTCCTGCCGGTCGCGGCGCACGTGCAGGAAGGCGGCCCCCTTGGGGGCGCACAGCCACTTGTGGCAGTTGCCGGTGTAGTACGCGGCGCCCAGCCTCGTCAGGTCCAGCGGCAGCATCCCCGGCGCGTGGGCGCCGTCCACCAGCGCATCCACGCCGCGGGCCTCCAGAGCCGCTACGAGATCGGCCAGCGGGAAGACCAGCCCGGTGGGGCTGGTGACGTGGTCTAGCAGTGCCAGCTTCGTGCGCGGCGTCACCGCCCCCAGCACCGCCTCCATGACCTGGTCGGGCGACCGCAGCGGGAACGGGACCCGGGCCTCCACCAGGCGGGCGCCGGCGCGCTGCGCCACGAAGGCAGCGGCGTTGCGGCAGGCGTTGTAGCCGTGATCCGTCAGGAGGATCTCATCGCCCGCCTCCCAGGGCAGCGAACGCAGCACGGCGTTCACCCCGGTGGTGGCGTTGCCCATCACCGCCAGATCGTCGGGGTCGGCGCCCAGGAAGACGGCCAGCTCCCCCCGGGCAGCGTCCATGAGACCCTCCAGCTCGCCGGCCAGGAACTGCACCGGCTCCCGCTCCAGGCGCTCCCGCCAGGCCTGCTGAGCCTCCAGCACCGGGCGCGGGCAGGAACCGAACGATCCGTGGTTCAGGAAGTCGACCGCAGGATCCAGCAGCCAGGGGGAGGCGGATGGCGTCACGGCGACTCCCTCTATCCGGCCAGGGAGAAGAAGGCGATGGCGTAGAGCAGGAGCAGCACCCATCCCTCGGGCCGTGCGCGCGGCGCGGCGGCCTGTCTCGTGCGCCAGGTGGCGGCAACCAGGACCACGGCGGTCATGGCCACCGCCAGCAGGGCGGTGATGGCGTGCTCGGCGCCGGCGGCCGCGTACAGGGAGCCGTCGTAGACCAGGTCCATGGGGACCAGGATCAGGATGTTGAACAGGTTGCTCCCCAGCAGGTTGCCCACCGCCATGGCTGCCCAGCCCCGACGCACGCAGTGGTAGGTCACGATCATCTCCGGCGCCGAGGTGAAGGCCCCCACCAGGAACGTCCCCACCAGGCTGTGGCTCAGCCCCGCGGCCACCGCCAGGTCATCGGCCAGCAGCGGCAGCCACAGGCCGGGCCCCACCACCAGCAGCGCGGTGAGGCCGAACAGCGTCCACAGCCGCGCCAGCCCGGTCCCGTCGTCCTCTCCCGGTTCCGGCTCGCTTCCCTCCATGCGCCGGGCCCCCTCCAGGCCGAACAGGTAGATGGCGGCGATGCCCAGGTTGAGGGCCACGGCCACCGGCCGGCCGCTGCGGGCCAGGAGCACTCCCAGGGCTGCCAGGGACAGGAGCAGGACGCCGGTGCCGCCATTGAGGTAGAGGCCCCCGCCCCGGGCCGCCACCACCGGCTTGCGGGCGAACAGGTCGGCCACGCCCAGGATGGCCAGGTTGAAGACGCACGAGCCCACCACCTCGCCGTAGGCCAGGTCCGCCTGGCCGCTCCAGCCGGCGGCGCTCAGCCCGGCGGCCAGCTCGGGCAGGGAGGTGACCGCCGCCAGGAAGAGCATCCCCATCATCTGGTGACCCAGGTTGGAGCGGGCGGAGATGCGGTCGCCCAGGCGAGTCAGGTAGCCGCCCCCCACGAAGATGGAGAGGAAGCAGAACAGGAGACCGGCGCCGATCCAGGCCATGGCGCGGAATGGTACCATCGCGCGGGGGAGCACCCATGAGCACAGGAAGGAAGATCCTCGTCACCGGCGCCCTGGGGCAGATCGGCTCCGAGCTGGTCCCGGCGCTGCGCGCGCGCTTCGGCCAGCAGCAGGTCATCGCCTCGGACATCCGCATGCCGCCCCGGGGCGAGGCCGCCGACGGCCCGTTCGAGTTCGTGGACTGCACCAACCTGCGCCAGCTTCACGAGGTGGTGCGCCGCCACAACGTGGGCACCGTCTACCACCTGGCGGCCCTGCTGTCGGCGGTGGCCGAGGAGAAGCCCCAGATTGCCTGGGACATCAACATGGGCGGGCTGTACCGGGTGCTGGAGATGGCGCGCCAGACCCGCTGCGCCGTGTTCCACCCCAGCTCCATCGGCGCCTTCGGCGCCTCCACCCCGGCAGAGGCCACCCCCCAGGACACCATCCAGCGCCCCTCCACCATGTACGGGGTTACCAAGGTGGCCGGCGAGCTGCTGTGCGACTACTACCACCTCCGCTTCCAGGTGGACACCCGGGGGATCCGCTTCCCGGGGCTCATCTCCCACGTGGCCCTGCCCGGAGGCGGCACCACCGACTACGCCGTGGAGATCTTCTACGAGGCCATCCGCCACGGGCGCTACACCTGCTTCCTCAAGCCCGAGACCTCCCTGGACATGATGTACATGCCCGACGCCATCCAGGGCGCCATCAGCCTCATGGAGGCCGATCCGGCCCGCCTGGAGCACCGCAACGCCTTCAACCTCACCGCCATGAACTTCACCCCCGAGGAGCTGGCCGGGGCCATCCGCAAGGAGCTGCCCGGCTTCACCATGGACTACCAGGTGGATCCGGTGCGCCAGGCCATCGCCGACAGCTGGCCGCGCTCGGTGGACGACAGCGCCGCCCGCACCGAGTGGGACTGGAAGCCGCGCTACGATCTGGCCGAGATGACCCGCGACATGCTCAAGATGCTGGACACCAAGCTGAAAGGACGGAGCTGACCATGCCACTGGATCGCCTGCACCAGGCCTTGTCCACCGAGCTGGAGGAGCTGGGCCGGAAGGGGACCCTCAAGGGGGAGGAGGACGTCATCACCACCGTCATCCCCGCCGCCGGCGGGAGCGGTCCCCGCTACATCCTCCACGGCCACGGCGACAAGCGGTTCATCAAGATGAACTCCAACTCCTACCTGGGGATGTCCCTGCGCAAGGAGGTCATCGCCGCCGAGGAGGAGGCGGCCCGGGCCTACGGGGTCGGCCCCGGCGCGGTGCGCTTCATCAGCGGCACCTACCGGCCCCACGTGGATCTGGAGGCCCGGCTGGCGGCCTTCCACGGCCGCGAGGCGGCCATGATCTTCTCGTCGGCCTATGCCGCCACGCTCGGGGTGCTCACCTCCCTCATCACCCCCGAGACGGTGGTCATCAGCGACGAGCTCAACCACAACTGCATCATCAACGCCATGCGCCTGGCGCGCCCCGGCGACAAGCAGATCTACAAGCACCTGGATCTCACCGCCCTCAAGGGCGCGCTGGCCGGCGCCGCCGGCAAGTTCAAGCGGGCGCTCGTGGTCACCGACGGCGTCTTCAGCATGCGCGGCGACCACGCCCCCCTGGACGCCATTGCCGGCCTGGTGCGGGAGTACGACGCCCGCTTCCCGGAGAACGCCGTCCTGGTGGTGGACGACAGCCACGGCGTTGGGGCCTTCGGCCGCACCGGCCGCGGCACCGAGGAGATGACCGGCGGACGGGCCGACCTGCTCATCGCCACCCTGGGGAAGGCCCTGGGAGTCAACGGCGGTTACGTCACCGGCTCCCAGGTGCTGCGGGACTACCTGCGGGAGAAGGCGGCGCTGTACATCTACTCCAACCCCATCACCCCCTCGGAGGCGGCCGCCGCCGGCAAGGCGCTGGACATCCTGGACGGACCCGAGGGGGTGGCGCTGCTGGAGCGCCTGCGCGGCCTGACCCGGCGCTTCCGTGAGGGGCTGGTGAAGGCCGGCTTCGAGACGCTGCCGGGGGAGCACCCGGTGGTCCCCCTCATGGTGCGCGACACCCAGAAGACCAAGGCCCTGGTGCGCTACCTGAAGGGGAGGGGCGTGCTGGCCACGGGGCTGGCCTACCCGGTGGTCCCCCAGGGGGACGAGGAGATCCGCTTCCAGATCAGCACGGACCTCACCAGCGAGGACATCGACGAGGTGCTGGAGATCCTGGCCTCCCGGCGCACCGCCAGCTAGCCGCCCTCTTATTCTTTGCCTTTCGCCTCCGGGGCCCTACCTTTCCCCCGTGGGCGAGCACCCCGAGAGCCTGGGCCCCTACGTCATCCGCGGCCGCATCGGCAGCGGCGGCATGGGGGTGGTCTACCTGGGCTGGGACGGGCGGCTCAACCGCCACGTGGCCGTCAAGACCCTGTGGCCCGAGCTGGCCCGCAACCCGGAGAACCGCGCCCGCTTCCTGCGGGAGGCCCGGGCCGCCGCGGCGCTGTCCCACCCCAACCTGACCCAGATCCACGACATCGGCGAGGAGGACGGCCAGGCCTGGTTCGCCATGGAGTACCTCAAGGGGCGGGCGGTGGACGATCTGCTCACCTCCCGTGGCCGGTTCTCGCCCCGGGAGGCGGTGGCCCTCATCCGCCAGGCGGCCACCGGGCTGAAGGCGGCCGCCGACGCCGGCATCATCCACCGGGACATCAAGCCGGCCAACCTGGTCGTGCTGGGTGACGGCACCCTCAAGGTCACCGACTTCGGCCTGGCCAAGGAGGCGGTGGCCGACGCCTCCCTCACCGTGTCGGGCCAGCTCATCGGCACGCCCTACTACGTCTCCCCCGAGCAGGCCTCGGGCGGCACCGCCGACGTGCGCAGCGATATCTATTCCCTGGGCGCGACGCTCTTCGAGATGCTCACCGGGCGGCCCCCCTTCCAGGGGCCGACGCCGGTCTCGGTGATCGTCAAGCACGTCAACGAGCCGGCGCCCGATCCGCAGGTGATCAACGGCGCGGTGCCGCCTGCACTGGCCCGCCTCATCCAGCGGATGCTGGCCAAGGACCCGGCCCAGCGCCCCCAGGGATACGGCATCCTGCTGGCCGAGCTGACCCAGGTGGAGGCCCGCCTGGAAAGCGGCGCCGCCGCGGGCGACCGCCCGTCCGGAGCGCCTCTCGCACCGGGCGCAGGCACTGGGGCCCGCCCTGGGCTGCACGCCTCCCATGCCGCCACCGTCCCGCAGGCGGGGCGTCAGCGGAAGGGCGCCGCCGCGCCCGCCGCCACGGTCCCCCTGACCGCCGTGGAGCCCCGCCGCCGCTCCAGTGTCTGGGCCGCGGTGGGGCTGGCGCTGGCGGCCCTGGCTGGCGCCTGGTACCTGCTGGAGCACGGCTCGCCGGTGCAGAGCCGGCCGCTGCAGGCGGTTTCACCGGCCGGGACGGACACGGCCGCCCCGGCGGCAGGCAGCGGCCCCGAAGCCGGCCAGGATGGAAGCACCGGCGCCGCCTGGGGCGAGGAGCGCACGGCGTCCCGGCGGGCCGGGCGTCCCGGCGGCCTCCTGGACCGCCTGCGAGGGGCGCCGGCCGCCCTGGACTTCGTGGAGAAGCACCGGGAGATCACCGCCGATGGCCGCCTCCGCATCTGGGGCGAGGTGGTCAACTCGGGCGACCGCCTCGCCGGCGGCAGCCGCGTGCGCATCCTCCTCACCGACGAGGGGGGGCGCCGCGTGGACGGCACCGAGACCCCCGTCCTCCCGCACCGCCTCGGGCCGGGGGAGACGGGACACTTCGAAGCGCACTTCCCCGACCCGGGACGGACCGTCCACATCAGCCTGGAGCTGAACTGGGTCTCCTGAAGCTGTGTTCTACCTCTTGCCGGCCGCGGCCATCCGGGCGGCGGCGCTGGCCGAGTCCACGTCGAAGGTGATCATGAACCCGTTGGTCCCCTTGTACTCGAACGCCTTGTCCCCCTTGCGGTAGGCGACCACCTCGTTGGGCATGAGCACGAAGCCGTCGTTGGACGTGGCGCCCCAGTACTGGAGGTTCTTGATCACCACCGGCTGGGCGTCATCGGCCGCCGCGGCCACCGGGTGCTTTAGCACCACCTCGGCGGTCTTGCCGCCGTCCAGGGCGGCCCGGGCCGAGGTCGTGCTCGCCTGCCAGGTCATCTCCCCCTCGGCGGTGGTGAGGGATCCCCACTCCACCGGGTAGAGGGCGGCCAGGATGGCGCCGATGGCCTCGCGCTGCTCAGGCGTGGTGGCCTTGTCGAAGGTGACCACGGCCCAGTCCATCTTGCCCGAGGAGAAGTCGCCGCCCAGGTCGCCGGCCACCCAGAACTGGGCGCCGTCCAGCTTGACGGCGCCGTAGTGGCCCTTGTTGACCTTGAAGGCGTTGTTGAACCGGCAGAAATGCTCGCCCTCGCCGTGCCCGGCGTGGCCCGCGTGGCCGTGGGCGGCCGGCTTGTCGTTGAAGTAGCACTGGCAGAACATGGGGCAGGAGCAAGCCTCGATGATGGAGGCGTTCATGGACCACTTGGGCGCCTCGGATGCCCGGGCCCCTGACAGGGCGAGCAGGCCGAGGCCGGCGGCAAGAGCGACAGAGAGGTAAGCGCGACGCATAACGGTGTCCTCCTCACAGGATGTCGGGTTTCCGTGTGCCCCGCGGCTTCTGCACCCCGGGTTCGGGGGAGGGCGGCGGGGGCGGACGGGGAGAAGTTTGCCGGGAGAGCCCGGCGGCTGTCAAGGGCCCTTTCGCGAGCGCTTCATATGAGCCACCGAGCGCTTGGTGAGCTGCTCCAGGACCTTCAGGTCGATGTCCGCGAGCCGCTTCACGTACAGGCAGGCCTTGCCCGTCTTGTGCTTGCCGAGGCGGGACATGAGGGCCTCGTAGCCGTCGAACCCTGACATGACGTAGACGCTGATGTTGCTGGCGCGGGGGGCGAATCCGGCCAGGAACCAGTCCCCCTCCCGGCCGCTGTCGTACTTGTAGTGATAGCTGCCGAAGCCGATCATGCCCGGTCCCCACATCTTCGGTGGGGAGCCGGTCACGCGCTTCATCAGGGCGGCCAGCTTCCGGCAGTCGGCCCGCTGCTCCGGGTCCTTGATGCCGTCCAGGAAGGTCTTGACGCTGGCCCCCGTGGGCCTGGTCTTCAGTTCGGCCATGACCGGTCCATGCTAACGCATGGAGCGGCTGGGTGCACTCCAGCGGGCCGGGCGGCCGGGGTGGGACTGGCCCGGGCGGGCGCCTGGCGCTGCGGAGACCGGCCTAGCCGCAGGCGCCGCCGTCGTCGATGCGGCCGTTGCAGTCGTTGTCCAGCCCGTCGCACAGCTCCAGGGCGCCGGGCCAGGTGTCCAGCGATCCGTCATGGCAGTCTCCGGAGACCGTGGTCCAGGGGGAACCCGGGTTCTCGCAGAAGGTGGTGGCCGTGCCGCCGCCGAATCCGTCCCCATCGGCGTCGACCCAGTACGGCGTGAAGGCCAGGCCATCGTCGGGGACGCCGTCGCAGTCGTTGTCGGCGTTGTCGCAGATCTCCGGCGCGGTGGGGTAGTAGGCCGTGTTGCCGTCGTGACAATCGCCGCCCACCGGCACCCACGGGACGCCTGGATCGGCGCAGAAGCGCGACCCTGTCGTGGCGGAGCCGAAGCCGTCGCCGTCGGCATCCACCCAGTACGGCGTGAACGTCAGCCCGTCGTCAGGAATGCCGTCGCAGTCGTTGTCGGCGCCGCCGCACAGCTCGGGCGCACCAGGGTGGGAATCAGGTGAGCCCTCCGAGCAGTCTCCGAAGACCAGCACCCAGGGTACCCCTGGGTCGGCGCAGAAGGCGCCGGCCGTGCCGCTGCCGAACCCGTCGCCGTCGCTGTCCACCCAGTAGTGGGTGAAGCTCAATCCGTCGTCGGGGATGCCGTCGCAGTCGTTGTCGGCGCCGTCGCACAGCTCGGGCGCGCCGGGATAGTAGTCCGGGGACCCGTCGGCGCAGTCACCAGCAACCAGCACCCAGGGCTGACCGGGGTCGGCGCAGAAGAGCGCCGCGAGGCCGGCACCGAACCCGTCGCCATCAGAGTCGACCCAGTAGGGGGTGGTGGTCAGGCCGTCGTCAGGCAGGCCGTCGCAGTCGTTGTCGGCGCCGTCGCACAGCTCGGGCGCCCCCGGGTGGGAATCAGGTGAGCCCTCCGAGCAGTCTCCGAAGACCAGAACCCAGGGCGCCCCCGGGTCGGCGCAGAAGGCGACGGCCGTGCCGCTGCCGAAGCCATCGCCGTCACCATCCACCCAGTAGTGGGTGAAGGTGAGGCCGTCGTCCGGGAAGCCATTGCAGTCGTTGTCGGCGCC
>JBFGDW010000030.1:0-17837 GCA_041580435.1 Candidatus Polarisedimenticolia bacterium
ATCCCACCGACGCCGAGACCCCCGCCGGCGCTGCCGATGCCTTCAGCGCCAAACCCCGATGGCAGCGCCTCCTGGTCATGGTGGCCGGCGGCGTCATGAACATCGTGCTGGCGGTGATCATCGTCACCGCCATGAACATGGCCGGAAGGCAGGAGGCCGCCTTCCTGGGCCAGCCGCCCCGGCTGGCCGGCCTGGTCGAGGATTCCCCGGCGGAGCGGGCGGGTCTGCGGCGGGGTGACCGGATCCTGGCGGTGGAGGGGGTGCAGGTGCCCGACTGGGAGGTCCTGCAGCAGCAGGTGCTCTTCAACCCGGGTCGCACCCTCACCTTCCGCATCGAGCGGGAGGGGGCCCAGATGGACCTGCCCGTGGAGGTCACCCTGCCTCCCGAGGATGCCCCCCAGGCGCGCTACCGGATCGGCTACATCGGCCTGCGGGAGCCGGCCTACGACGTCCGCATCTGGCGCGTGATGCCCGGCTCGGCCGCCGAGGCGGCGGGGCTGGCCGCGGGCGACATTCTCGTGAGCGTGGACGGCGAGGAGATCCTCACCAAGGAAGACGTGGCCCGGCTCATCGAGGTTCGCGCCGGGCAGGAAACGAAGATCGCCGTCCGCCGGGAGGGTGAGACTCTCACCCTGACCGCCACCCCGGGCGAGCGGGAGGGGAAGGGGCTCCTGGGCGTGGACACCGGCCCCGAGGTGGTGGAGCGGGAGCTGGGCCCGTGGGAGGCCCTCACCGCCAGCGTGCGCCAGAACGTGGAGCGGGCGGGCCTCTTCTTCGTGGTGGTGGGCAAGCTCCTCACCGGGGGTTTGTCGGTGCGTGCCATCTCGGGCCCGGTGGACATCTTCATCTTCTCGGGGGAGGCCCTGCGCCAGGGGTGGTATCCCTACCTGGATCTCATGGCCCTGTTCTCGCTGCAGCTGGGCATCCTGAACCTGCTGCCCATCCCGTTTCTGGACGGGGGTCACATCGCCATCCTGCTCATCGAGGGGATCCTGCGCCGGGACCTGTCCATGCGCCTCAAGGAGCGGCTGCTGCAGCTGGGTTTCGTGGCCCTCATCCTGCTCATGGGCGTGGTGCTGTACTCCGACATCGCCAAGAACCTGGATCTCCTCACCAACCTGTTCAGGTAGCCGGCCATGTCCGACTTTCTGCGGACGCTCCTGGAGCTGGTGGAAGGAGGGCAGGAGTGCGTCACGGCCACCCTGGTGGACGCGGCAGGATCGTCTCCAGGCAAGCCCGGGCACCGGATGATCATCCTTCCCGGCGGATCGATCCGGTTCACCGTGGGGGGCGGTCCCCTGGAGGCCATGGTGCTCCAGGACGGCCTGGACTTCATGGCCCGGCGGGAGAACGGCGTCCGTTCCTACCGGCTCCTGCCCCATGGGGAGGATGCGGTGGGAATGGTCTGCGGCGGCAGCGTGCGGGTCTTCTTCGAGCACCACCCGCCGGCGCCGTCCCTCATCGTCTTCGGGGCGGGCCATGTGGGGGCCGAGCTCATCAACCTGGCGGCCGGGCTGGGCTTCCGCCGGGTGGCAGCCGATGACCGGGCCGAGTTCGTGGCCGCCGGTCGCTTCCCGCCTGACGTCTGCACCCATCACTGCGGCGAGGGGTACCGTGGGGACCTGCCTCCTGTGGGGCCGGACGCCTACGTGGTCCTGGTCACCCGCTGCCACGCCACGGACCGGGAGCTGCTGGAGCGGCTGGGGCGCCAGCCGGTGGCCTACCTGGGGATGATCGGCTCGCGCCGGAAGGTGGAAACGGTGCTGGGGGAGCTGGAAGCCTGCGGGATCCCCCGCTCCTCGCTTGCCCACCTCCACGCCCCGGTGGGGCTGGAGATCGGGGCGCGCACCCCCAGGGAGATCGCCGTGGCCATCCTGGCCGAGATGCTGGCGGTGCGCAGCGGGGCGGCGGCGCGAGGGTCCCTGGCCCGGGCCAAGAGCCGCCCGGCCGCTCCTCGCTGAGGCCCGGTCCGTTCCATAGCGGAACACCGCCGGACCGTCCTGTCCCGCACCGGCACAGGCCCCACCCCCGCACGGCCGCGCCGTGGCGATGCCGGCCCTGGCACGGCCGTTGCTCATCTGCTCGCCGTCAACTGGCGCGGCCGCGGGGCCCGCAACGGCGGCTCTCCCTGCCGGGTCCCGCGGCCCGTGCCCCCCCCGGCACCACGCGTGCCCACGGAGACGCCCATGAGCCGAGTCTTCCTCCTCCGCCGCCCTGCAGGGCTGGCCATGCTCCTGGCCTGGGTCCTGGTCGGTGTCCTCGCCACCACGCCCGCCCTGACGGCCGAGGGCCGCCCCCTGGATCTCAACACCGCCACGTCGGAGCAGCTCCAGTCGCTGCCGGGGATCGGCCCGGCCATCGCCCAGCGCATCGTGGAATACCGCGAGAAGAACGGCCCCTTCCGCCGCACCACCGAGCTCATGAACGTGAAGGGGATCGGCGAGAAGACCTTCGAGCGCCTCAAGAGTCTCATCACCGTCGGCCCCGAGAAGAGCAAGTGAGTCTCCGCCGCCGGCGCCGCGGGCCGGCGGTGCCGCGCCGCGGCGCCGGCGGCTGGAGCCTGGTGGAGGTGTCGGCCGCCCTGGCGGTGGCCGGCCTGGCTCTGGTGGCGTCCCTGCCCGCCCTGGCCGGGACGCTGCGCCGCCATCGCCTGGAAGCTGCCGCCCGCACCGTGGCCCAGGCCCTGGTGGCGGCGCGCTGGGACGCCCTGGCCAGCGGCCGGGTGAGCGGCCTGCGCCTGCTCCCGGAAACCGGTGGCGACCTGGTGTGGCAGCACGTGCGGGACGGCGACGGCGACGGGCTGCGCACCGATGACCTGGACGCCGGGATCGACCCACAGGTGGGCCGGCCTCACAGGCTGTCGCTGCGCGCCCCCGGCGTGCGGGCCGGCGTCCTGGGCGGCCTGGCGGTGCCGCGGCTGCCCCCCCAGACCGGCCTCCTGGACAATCCGGGCGATCCGGTCAAGTTCGGCGCCGCCGACCTGGTGTCGTTCTCCCCGGTGGGAAGCGCCACCTCCGGCTCCCTCTACTTCACCGACGGCGCGGGGATGACCGCCCTGGTCCTCAACGGCAACACCGGGCGCCTGCGCCTCTTCCGCTTCGATACGTCCGTCCTGCGCTGGAAGGAGATCTCCTGATGGCCACCTACGCCCCCCCGTCACCCGTGGAGAAGAAGCCCATCCGCTCGTTTCGCGATCTCAAGGTCTGGGAGAAGGCGTTTCTGCTCTCCGTGGACGTCCACCGCCTGGCCGGCCAGGTCTCGCCGTCGGCACCTGGCGGTCTGCACGCCGGAATGCGCGAGGCGGCGGTGGCCATGACCACCCAGATCGCCCAGGGTCATACCCACTCCTACCTCAAGGACTTCCTGCGCTGCCTGGACGCCTCCCTGGCGGCGCTGTCGGACCTGGAAACCCGGGTGCTCCTGGCCGGCGCCCTGGACTACCTGGAGCGTGACGTCTGCTCCGAGCTGGAGGAGCGCATCGCCGAGGTCCGGCGCATGGAATGGGGGCTGGTGAACCGGCTCCGGGCCCGGGAGGGGGAGCTGGGCGCCCAGGGCTGAGTCGCCACTGCTTGTGGCTGTGCCGCCGGACTTGCTAGACTGAGTGGCTGGCGAGTCCGGCGGGCTGATCTTGATTCTCATCCTCCAGAGGCTGGCGCTGGGCGGCTACCTGGTTGCCACCCTCCTGGCGTTCGCATCCATTCTCCTGAAGCGGCGCATGGTCATCGGCCTGGCGCCTGTCTTCGCGAGTGCCGGTGCCGCCTGTCACCTGGTGGCCTTCGCGGCCACGGTGGCCATGGCGGACAGCCTGCCCCTCATGGCCTTCGACCAGGTCCTGTCGCTGCTGACCCTCATCGCCATCCTCATCTATCTGTACGGCTTCTGGCGCTACCGGCTCCACGTGCTGGGGGTGGTCATGCTGCCCCTGGCCCTCATCCTGGACCTGGTGAGCGGCTGGATGCCGGCCCAGGCCCTGCCCGTCTCGCCCGATCTCCGCGACCCCCTCCTCTGGCTCCACATCGTCGCCTCCACCCTGGGTGTGGGCGCCCTGTTCCTCACCTTCACCTTCAGCGTGATCTACCTGGTGCAGGAGCGCGCCCTGAAGGAGAAGCGGGCCGCGCGCTTCTTCCTGCCTCTGCCGTCCCTCTCGGCCTGCGACCGGATCCTGTACAGCTCCCTGGTGGTGGGCTTCCTGCTCCTGACTCTGGGCCTGGTGCTGGCCGCCGTGTGGAGCGCCAATTTCCGCGGGACCTTCCACGTCTGGGAGAATCAGCGCGAGATCATGGCCCTGGTCTCCTGGGTGATCTTCGGCCTGGTCCTGTACGCGAGACTGGTACGGGGATGGCGCGGCCGCAAGATGGCGCTGCTGGCCATTGCCGGCTTCGCCGCGGTGATGCTGCGGCTGCTGGGCGGCCCCTTCCTGAGCAACTGAGGCCGTGAAGATCCTGCTGACAGGCCTGAGCCACCACACCGCGCCCCTGGACATCCGGGAGCGCATGGTCTTCGATGCCGCGGCGCTGCCCCTGGGCCTCAAGCGCCTGGCGGAGCGCGTCCCCGGCGCCGAGGAGTGCCTCATCCTGTCCACCTGCAACCGCACCGAGATCCTGCTGCGGCGCGACGACCTGAGCCCGGCCCCGGCCCAGGTGCGGGGTTTCCTCTCGGAGAAGAGCGGCATCGACGACGGCCGGCTGGACCGCGCCCTGTACGCCATGCGGGACGAGGAGGCGGTGCGCCACTTCTTCCGGGTGGCGGCCTCCCTGGATTCCATGATCGTGGGCGAGCCGCAGATCCTCAAGCAGGTCAAGGATGCCCACGCCTGCGCCCTGGGAGAGGGGCGGCTGGGGACCATCCTGGATCACCTGTGCCGGCGGGCCTTCCATGCCGCCAAGCGGGTGCGCACCGAGACGGAGATCGGCCGCAACCCGGTTTCCATCTCCTACGCCGCCGCCGAACTGGCCAGGACCATCTTCGGCGAGCTCAGCGGGAGGAGCGTGCTGGTGCTGGGGGCCGGCAAGATGAGCGAGCTGACCCTGCGGCACCTGGTCGCCGGGGGCGCGGGCACCATCTACGTCACCACCCGGCACATGGAGCGCGCCGTGGATGTGGCACGGCGGGTCGGTGGCGAGCCTATCCCCTTTGATCGGATGCTGGAACCTCTGGACCGGGTGGACATCGTCATCTCGTCCACCGCCGCTCCCCACCTTCTGCTGCGCCGTGACCAGGTGGCCGACCTCATGCGCCAGCGGCGCAACCGGCCCATGTTCTTCATCGACATCGCCGTCCCCCGAGACATCGATCCGGCGGTGAACGAGCTGGACAACGTCTACCTGTACGACATCGACGACCTGCAGCGGGTGGTCAGCGACAACGTGGAGGGACGCCAGCGGGAGGCCGCCCACGCCGAGCGCATCATCGACACCGAGGTGGAGTCGTTCCGGCGCTGGTACCTGGGCCTGGCGGCCGGGCCGGCCATCACCGCCCTCAGGCAGCGGCTCCACGGCCTGAGGGAGCAGGAGCTGGAGCGGCACCGGGGCCGGCTGTCGGGCCTGACGCCAGAGCAGATGGCGGCGGTGGAGACCTACGCCCGGGGCCTCATCAACAAGATCCTGCACCGGCCCACCCTGGAGCTGAAGCGGTCCCTGGACGGCCGTGGGGCCCCTGGACACGTGGCGCTGGTTCGCCGGCTGTTCGATCTGGACGGGGAGGACGGCCCGGCCCAAGGACAAGCCGCCGTCGAGGGAGCCGGATCGGAACGCGTGCCCACCCGGGCCCGCGGTGAGGGCAAGGCGTCGTGATGGCCTCGCCGCGTCCGCTGATCATCGGCACGCGGGGTTCGCCCCTGGCCCTGTGGCAGGCGCGGCACGTGGCCGCCCGGCTGAAGCGGGAGGGGGCCGCCCAGGTCACCCTCGAAGTGATCCGCACCGCGGGGGATCGCCTGCAGCAGCGTCACCCGGGTGGGTTCTCGGCCAAGGGGATCTTCGTGAAGGAGCTGGAGGATGCCCTGCTGGCGCGGCGCGTGGATCTGGCCGTCCACTCGGTCAAGGACCTGCCGGGCCAGCTGCCGCCAGGGCTCATGCTGGCGGCCTACCCCGACCGGGAGGACCCGCGGGACGCGCTCCTGTCCATCGGCGCCCGCGATCTCTCCGGCCTGCCGGCCTCGGCGACGGTGGGAACCACCTCCCTGCGGCGGCGCGCCCAGCTCCTGCGCCAGCGGGACGATCTCTGCTTCGTGGACATGCGAGGCAACGTGGACACCCGGGTGGAGAAGGTGCGCAGCGGGCAGGTGGATGCCCTGGTGCTGGCGCGAGCCGGACTGGCCCGCCTGGGCCTGGGCGCGGATCTGATGCGGCCGCTGCCGCTGGACCTGTGCCTGCCGGCTCCCGGCCAGGGCGCTTTGGGCATCGAGGCCCGGGCCGACGACCAGGAGGTGCTGGCGATCCTGCAGGCGCTGGACGATCCCACCACCCGGGCCGAGGTGGTGGCGGAGCGCGCGGTGCTGGCCGAGCTGGACGCCGGCTGCCTGGTGCCCCTGGCGGCGCTGGGGCGCATGCGGGACGGTGCTCTCAGGCTGGAGGCGATGGTGGCCAGTCCCGACGGGCGCGAGGTGCTCCGGGAGGCCGTGGCCGGGCCTCCCGGCCAGGCCGAGGCGCTGGGCCGTGGCCTGGCCGCAGCCCTCAAGGCACGGGGCGCCGAGGCGGTCCTGCGCCAGGCGCGCCGCCTGGCCGGCGGCGGGAGCGGCCGCGGTGCCTGAGGGACGCGCCGATCACGGCACCGTCTACCTGGTGGGCTGGGGGCCGGGGGAGGCGGATCTGGCCACCGTCCGCGCCCGGGAGCTGGTGCGGTGGGCGCCGCGTCTTTTCGTGCACGGAGAGGTGACCCGGGACGGCCTGCTGGAGCGCGCTGGCGACGCCGAGTCTCTGGACGACCCGGCGCAGCTGGTGGCCGCGGCCCAGAAGGGAGGGAGCGTGGTGGCGCTCTATCCCGGCGATCCCCTGCTGGACGGTGAGGCGGGGCGCCACGCGGCCCTGCTGGCGGCCGAGGGGATCGACCTGGAGATCGTCCCGGGGGTCAGCCGCGCCCTCTGGGCGGCAGCCGCCGCCGGCACCCTGCCACCGCGGGCTGTCCACCTGCAGGTGGAGGGAGGCGAGGGGGCAGCACGTTTGACCCTTTCCACGTCCTCGGGCCGGACCCTGGAGACGCTGCGCCACGAGCTGCTCCAGGCAGGGCACCACAGCACCACACCGGCCCTCCTGGTGGAGGAGGCCGGGACCCCCGACCAGCGCCGGCGCACGGGGAGTCTCGCCGAGGTGACCGCTCAAGGCGAGCCCCCTCCATCGACGAGGAGCTTCCTGGTGGCCGGCGTGGCGGCAAAGCACCCCCTGGACTGGCTGGAGCGGCGTCCCCTGCACGGCCTGGGCGTGGTGACCACACGTCCTGCGGCCCAGTCGGCGGGGCTATCGGCGGCCCTCAGAGCCGCGGGCGCGCGGGTGGTGGAGTTCCCCACCATCGCCACCGTCCCGGTGGAGGACCTGGGGCCAGTGGACGCTGCCATCACCAGCCTGGGCGACCGCCACTGGGTGATCTTCACCAGCGCCAACGGGGTGGAGGCGTTCTTCCACCGGATGCGGGCCGTGGGGCGCGACGCCCGGGCGTTCGGCGCGGCCCGCGTGGCCGCCATCGGTCCGGCCACCGCCGAGGCGCTGGCCGGGCACGGCATCCGGGCCGACGTGATCCCCCACCGCTACCAGGCCGAGGGGCTGCTGGAGGCGCTGGGCAACCTGCCCACCGGTGCCCGCATCCTGATCCCCCGGGCCGCCGTGGCCCGGGATGTCCTGCCCGCCACCCTGCGTGCCCGCGGCTGCCAGGTGGACGTGGTCCCCGTCTACCGCACGGTGCAGCCGCCCGCCGACGTGGAAGGGCTGCTGCGCTCCCTGGAGGAGAGGCGCATTCAGGCCATCACCTTCACCTCTTCTTCCACGGTGCGTCACTTCTGTGACCTGCTTGCGGGCGAGGAGGTCGGTTCCTTGCTGCGAAAGGCAGGCGTGGTGGTGGCCTGCATCGGGCCCATCACGGCGGGCACCGCCAGGGGTCTGGGCGTGGAGGTGGAGGTGGAGGCGAGCACCTTCACCGTGCCTGGCCTGGTGGCGGCCCTCGCCGCCCACTTTCGCGGGCGGCCGGGCTAGAACCGGGGAGCGGGCGGGACGGGATCCGACAGCAGCGGAGCGGGGGCGCTGGCCGGGGGGGGGAGATTCAGCTTCTGGAACTCCTCGATGCTGGTCAAACCGCGAGCCAGCAGGTCCAGACACGAGGCCCGCAGGGTGCGGCAGGCGGAGACGACCGGCTCCTTGGAGGCCGGGTCCTGCCCCTGGCGCAGCGCGGAGCTGGCGGGGTGGATCTCCAGGATCACCTCCCGTCCGCGGTAGCCCGGGGCGGGATGGCAGGCATCGCAGCCCGTGCCCTGCAGCGGGCTGGCCTCGAGGGACTCGGAGACGGTGAGTCCGAAGCGCTGCAAGGTGCGAGGCGACAGGCCGGCAGGGGCGAAGCAGCGATCGCAGATCCGCCGCACGCAGCGCTGGGTGAGCGCCAGCCGCACCTGCTCCGGGTCGGGCGTTTCGGCGGCGCAGCGGCGCCTGAAGACATCCAGCGCTTCGCTGGCATCCCGTGCGGCCACCTCCACCAGGACCAGGCGCTGCCGGGCCAGGGCGGCGGCGGCCTCCAGGCGTCCCTCCTCGGTGCCGGCGAAGACCAGCAGGGCGCGCCCGGCATCGGCCGACAGCGCCGCCAGCACCGCCGGCTGGACCAGCGTGCCGTCGTGGACCTGCCGGAGGTCGGGAACCTCGGGATCGGGGTGGGGAATGGGGGCGCCGTCCACCAGCACCGGCCGGTTCAGGCTCCGGGCCGCGTTGGCCAGGGCCCACAGGGTCAGGTCCGTGCCGCTGTGGGGCGGCCCGGCCACCAGGATCAGTCCATGCGGCGCGGACAGCGCCGCGTGGATCACCTCGCGCTCGCCGGCGGCCAGGGAAGTGGAGGCCAGGGTCTGGAGCGGCTCCTCGGGATGGTGGATGCGCACCGCCAGGTTGCGACCTTCGTCGTGCCTGGACAGGGTGATGGACACCTGCCAGGGCACCCCTTCCACCTCCAGCACCGGGTGAGTGCCCGCCGCGGCCGCCGCCTCGTCGCGCCAGGCCAGGAGATCGTCCAGGTGCCTCTCCTCCAGGCGCGCCCCGGTCTCCTGCAGCCGGTACAGCACGCCGTCGATGCGCACGCAGGCCCGGCCCCCCGCCGGGGTCACTGCCAGCTCCAGGTGGCTGGCGCGGCTGCGAATGGCCCGTTCCAGCAGGTGCAGGCCGGGGCGCATGTCGGCGTCACGGGCCGTGCCCAGCACCTGATCGGGATCCAGGTCCGCCAGGCAGCGCAGGATCTCGTCCTCCCGGGCCGCCGCCGGCAGGACCTGCGCCCCCAGCACCGACTGGACGTGATCGATGGCTGCCACGTTGCTGGCATCGGCCATGGCCAGGAGGATCAGCGCCCGGCCGTTGAGCTCGTCCCGCTCCACGGGGAGGATCCTGTGGCGAAGGCAAACGGTGATCCCGATCTTGAGGACCAGCTCCCGATCGATCCGACGGGACCTCAGGTCCAGGGAGACGGGGGCGTGCTGCTGCGCAAGGAACAGCTCCAGCTCGTCGGGGGTCAGCAGGCCCATCTCCAGCAGGCAGGCGCCCAGCTTCACTCCCTCCTGGGCCTGCCGCCGCAGGGCAGCCACCAGCTGATCGGTGGTGATCCGGTTGCTGGCCACCAGCAGGTCGCCCAGCAGCATTCGCTTGCTGGCGAGGGTCTCGCGCTCGGCTGCAATGCTGGCCGGAGCACTCCGCCAGAAGCTCTCCTGATACTCGGCGCTGGCTGTGCAGAAGCAGGCCAGGCAGAAGGGGCACAGCTTGGTGGGGTGGGACGCGGAGCACGAGCACCAGACCGAGTCCGCAGCGTCGAACTCGGCCAGACAGTGCCAGCACTGAACGGCATAGGCGCCTTCCCGATTCATTCCCTCACCTCGGGCGGCCGCCGGCAAGCACACCGTGACCGCTCTGTTGCCAATGTACCGGCGCCAGTTTCCATGGGCAATTACAAAAACTTAACTATGTCAAGAATCTGCACACCCGGGCGCCTTGACGCTGCCGGATCCCCTCACTACCATCCCGCTCCCGGCCCATCCGGCCGTGTTCCACCGGGAGAGACTCCGTGGCCGCCCAGCCGCCCCTCAAGACCACGCCCCTCAAGGACAGGCACCTGCGAGCCGGCGCGCGCCTGGTGGCGTTTGCAGGCTGGGAGATGCCGGTCCAGTACCAGGGCGTGCTGGCGGAGCACCGCGCCGTGCGCACGGCCGCCGGGCTCTTTGACGTCAGCCACATGGGCGAGGTCGAGGTGTCAGGGAAGGAGGCCGTCGGCTGGCTCGACTCTCTCACTCCCAACCATGTCGCCCGCCTGGAGGTGGGGCAGGCCCACTACAGCGCCCTTCTCGACGAGAAAGCGGGCATCCTGGACGACCTCCTGATCTATCGCCTGGAGGCCGACCGTTTCTTGCTGGTGATCAACGCTGCCAACACCACTGCGGATCTGGAGTGGCTCGGATCCCACCGCAGGGGTGGTGTGGAGATCGAGAACGTGACCGACGCCACCGCGCTGCTTGCCCTGCAGGGGCCGGCGGCGGCGAAGCTGCTCGTCCAGGTCATGGGGCCGGAGGTGGAGTCCTTGCGTCCCTTCCGCTTCCGGTTCCTGGCCTGGGGTGGCGGCGAAGCGCTCATCTCCCGCACCGGCTACACCGGCGAGGATGGGTTCGAGATCTACCTGTCCCCGCAGCCAGCCGGCCAGCTATGGGACGCGCTGCTGGAGCGTGGGCGTGATCTGGGCGTGAGCCCCGTGGGGCTGGGCGCCCGGGATACCCTGCGGCTGGAGGCGGGGCTCTGCCTCCACGGTCAGGACATCCATGCGGGGACGACGCCGCTGGAGGCCGGCCTGGGCTTCATCGTCAAGCTGGACAAGGGGGAGTTCATGGGCCGCCACGTGCTCGCTCGCCAGCGCCAGGAGGGCGTCACGCGCCGCCTCTGCGGCTTCCGCCTGCTGGAGCGCGGCATCGCGCGCCATGGCCACGAGATCTACGTGGGGGACTCTCACGTGGGTGAGGTCACCAGCGGGACCCACTCACCCACACTGGGGCAGTCCATTGGCATGGCCTACCTGCCATGGGAGGCGACCCAGCCCGGACAGGCGCTGGCGGTTCAAGTTCGTGGCAGCCGCCTGGCCGGCGAGGTGGTGCCTCTCCCGTTCTACCGCCGCCCCCGGACCTGACCGGGAAGGCCGCATCGCGAGGTCGACATGATCCCGGACGACGTCAAGTACACCAAGGAGCATGAGTGGGTGCGCCAGGAGGGGCGGACCGTGACCGTGGGAATCACCCACCACGCCCAGAAGGAGATGGGGGATCTGGTCTTCGTGGAGCTGCCACGTCCCGGCCAGCAGCTGAAGGCGGGCCAGCCCATGGGGACGGTGGAGTCGGTGAAGGCCGTCTCCGAGGTGTTCGCCCCGGTCACCGGCAAAATCGTGGAGGTGAACGAGGCCCTGGCCGATCACCCGGAGAAGGTCAACCAGGACCCCCACGGGGATGGGTGGATGGCACGCATCGACCTGGAGGGAGAGGCGCAGGGGCTCATGACCGCCGCCGAGTACCGCGCCTTCCTGGGCGGCGGCGACTGACGCCGGACGGCAGGTAGCCCAGGCGGGCCAGCAGGCCCGCCGTCAGGTCCAGGGGTAGCCCCACCACGTTGGTGTACGGCCCGCGCAGATCGGTGATGACGGCGCCGGCGCGTCCCTGGGCTGCATAGGCGCCGGCCTTGTCGGCGTGCTCGTCGGCGGCCAGCAGCCAGTCCACCCAGCCCGGGGAGAGGGGCTGGAAGCGCACACGTGTGGCCCGGATCCCGCCAAGGGGTGCGCCTGGCGCTCCGCCGGCCGGGCACAGGTGCACCGCCGAGATGACCTGGTGCCAGCGGCCTCCCAGGCGGCGGAGCATGCGGGCGGCCTCGGCGGCGTCCGCCGGCTTCTCCAGGATGGAACCGCCGGCCACCACCAGGGTGTCGGCGCCCAGCACCCACGCCGGAGTGCGGATGCGAGCGGCCCGCCAGACCGCCTTCTCCCGGGCCAGGCGCGCGGCGCGCCGCCGCGGCGGCTCGCCCTGACGGCGCTCCTCGGCCACATCGCTGGGCCGCACCTGAAACGGGATCCCCAGGGAGCGCAGGAGCTGGCGGCGCCGGGGCGAGGCCGAGGCCAGGATGAGGCGCGGCAGGAGGCGGGTCACGGGGGCCGCATGCTAACAGGGCCGACCTGGGGCGGTCAAAGTCCGCCCCGCCGAGGCCGGGTGGTGGACGGCAGGGGAGTGGAGTATATAATCCCAGCACGGCAAGGAGGCTCGAAGATAGGGAGAGCATGAGACTTAGAGCATCCAGTTCGTTGGTTCCACCGGTGAGTCTGCTGCTCCTGGGCCTGGCCGCTGCCAGCCTGTCCGGCCGGGCGGGAGCCTCCTCCCCTCAGGGCGGGATCGTTCCCACCGAGTACAACGCGGTGCAGATCGCGCCGGGTCCCGAGCCGATGGTGACCTTCTTCGCCACCGGCGAGGTGGTGGGGAAGATCGAGCCCTGCGGCTGACACAAGAACCCCGGAGGGGGGCTGGCCCGGCGGGCCGGCTACGCAAAGCTCTTCAGGCAGATCTTCCCCGCCACACCCCATGTGTGGGTGGACGCCGGGAACTTCGCCGCCCTGGGCATCCCCAGTGCGGCGGAGCGGAACCGCGGCATGGTGGAGGGGATGAATCGCATCGGCTACGCAGCCGCCATGCTGGGCGAGCGCGAGCTGGCCGATGGCATCGAGGCGTTCCAGGCCCTGCGCAAGACCGCCCGCTTCCCCTTCGTCTCCGCCAACTTCATCTACGAGGATGATCGCTCCACGCTGGTGGATCCCTACGTGATCCACGCGGCCACCTACAAGGGCGGGACGATCAAGATCGGCGTCCTGGGACTCAACCGCTACAACTCAGGCTTTCTCAAGGCCACGGCCAAGGGGCGCAACGTGGTGGTGTCCAGCCCCTTCGACACGGCCAGAAAGCTGATCCCGGAGGTGCGCGCCAAGGCGGACCTGGTGGTGGTGCTCACCTCCCTCAGCATCAGCCAGTCCCGGCAGCTCGCCCAGGAGGTCGACGGCATCGACGTCATCGTGGGCGCCAGCGGCGGCGTCCTCTCCCAGCCGCGGGAAGCCTCCGGTGGGACGGCCATCGTCTACCCGGGCAACCAGGGGCAGAACATGTCGGAGATCCGCGTGCACGGTCTGGCGGACGGCGGCGGTGCTCCTGGCATCCAGGTGCACCACCACTACCTGAACCGGGACTACCCCAACGAGCCCGCGCTCCATGCCATGGTCCTGGATGTTCTGGCCCGGGAGAACGACATCAACCGGGAGCTGGCCAGCGCCACGGTGGAGCGGCCGGCCCTGCCGGCGGGCGTGGCGGGGTACGTGGGCGGGGAGACCTGCGCCGCCTGCCACCAGGAGGCCCTGGCCAGCTGGGAGGGCTCCGGCCACGCCCGCGCCTTCCAGACCCTGGTGGACGCCAACCAGGATTTCAGCCCCGAGTGCGTCGGCTGCCACGTGGTGGGCTTCGGTCGCCGGGGAGGCTTCGTCAATGCCAAGGCCACGCCGGAGCTGAAGGATGTGCAGTGCGAGGCCTGCCACGGTCCCGGCAGCCTGCACGTGGACGCTCCCGCCCGGGGCTACGGCGCTGCCGGCGCCCGGTCCTGCCTCGGCTGCCATGACACCGAGCACTCCCCGGAGTTCGACTTCTTCACCTACTGGCCCCGGATCAAGCACTGAGGTGGGGCGGGTCCTCGGCGTCGATCTGGGGGCACGGCGCACCGGCGTGGCCCTCTCGGACCCGCTGGGACTCACGGCCCAGGGGTGCGAGACGCTGGAGGGACGCAGCACCGCCGCCCTGCTGGCGGACCTGGAGAAACTGGCCCGGCGCGAGGAGGTGGAGCGGGTGGTGGTCGGCCTGCCCCTGGACATGAGCGGCGACGAGGGACCTGCCGCCGCCCGGGCCCGTCGCTTCGCCGCCGAGCTGGCGGCGCGGCTGGGGCTCCCGGTGGAGCTCTGGGACGAGCGCCTGACCACGGTCCAGGCCGAGCGGGCCCTGGTGGGAGGCAGGGTGCGCCGGGGTGCCCGGCGCGGCCGCCGGGATCGGATCGCGGCGATCCTCATCCTGCAGTCCTGGCTGGATGCCCAGCGTCTGGCTCGGGAGACCACCTGATGCACCGCGCGCGGCGCCGCCTGCTGGCCCTGGTCCTGGTGGCGGCCGGGGCGGCGGCGTGCGGCATGGCGGCCCTGACCCTGGCGCCCATCAGCCTCCCCGCCGGCCAGAGGGTGGTGGTGGAGATCCCCCCGGGGGCCGGGGCCAGCGAGGCAGCCCGGCGCCTGGCCGCGGCGGGAGTGATCCGCTGGGCTCCCGGCTTTCGCGCCCTGGCGCTGATCACCGGCCGGGCGCGCCGCCTGCAGGCGGGGGAGTACCGCTTCTCGGGGACCCTGGTCCCCACGGAGGTCCTGCGCCGGCTGGTGAGCGGGGAGGTGATCCTCCACGAGGTCACCATCCCCGAGGGGCTCACCCTGGGGGAGACGGTCACCCTGCTGGGCAGGAGCGACCTGGAGATCCGCGGCGACCTGGAGGCCGCAGCGCGCGCCGCCGGGCTGGTGCAGGACCTGGACGCCGAGGCCGACGATCTGGAGGGGTACCTGTTCCCGGACACCTACGCCTTCCCACGGGGGGTGGCGGCCGAGACGGTGGTGAAGCGGATGGTGGAGCGTTTCCGCAAGATCGCGGCCGAGCTGCAGGCGCGTCACGGGCGTCCCCGGCGCGGGATGCGAGCCTGGGTCACCCTGGCCTCCCTGGTGGAGAAGGAGACCGGCGAGGAGGACGAGCGCGGACGGGTGGCGGGGGTGTTCGAGAACCGGCTCCGCATCGGTATGCCGCTTCAGTGCGACCCCACGGTGATCTACGCCCTGGACCGGGCCGGAGCGCCGCGCACCGGCCCGCTGGCCCGTCAGCTGGACTTCGACCACCCGTACAACACCTACCGCTACCCCGGGCTGCCCCCTGGCCCCATCGCCAACCCGGGGCGGGAGGCACTGGCGGCGGCCCTCAGCCCCACCGACACCGACGAGCTCTACTTCGTGGCCGACGGGAGCGGCGGGCACCGCTTCAGCCGCACCCTGGAGGAGCACAACAGGGCGGTGCGGGCGTGGCGTCGGCTCAACTCGGGAAAGGGGCGCTGAGGTGGGACAGGCCAAGGGTGCAAGGCAAGGCTCTGGCGGGCGGCGCTCTCGCCGCCTGACATCGCTGGCGGAGGTCGCCGCGGGGATGCACCCAGGTGCCGGGCTCGAGCGGGTGGCGGCGCGGGCGGCCTGGCGACGGGCCGCAGGGCCCCAGCTGGCCGACCGTCTGCCACTGCTGGATGCGGCGGGGGAGGTCTGGACCGTGGCTCTCCCGGGGCCAGCATGGCAGGCGGAGCTGCCGCGCCTGGAGGCGGAGATCCTGCCGCGGCTGCGCCAGCTCCCGGCCGGGGCGGAGGTTCGCCGCCTGGCTGGCGTGCTGGCCGCCGGTCAGGACAGACCGGCGGCCCGCCCCGTGCAGGCGACGGCCGTGGCGCCCGCGCCGGCGCCAGCGGGTTCCTCCAGGCAGCGGCTCGCCGAGCTCGCCCGGCGCCTGCTGGACGCGCGCCGGCGCGAGAGCGGAGGCGCGTGATGCGTGCGCACCTGGTGGCGGCGGCCTGCCTGCTGGCCGGAGGGCCGGGACTGGCCATCTCCCTGGGCAGGCTGTCGCGGGCGCTGCGCTTCCGGTTCCAGCGTGGCCGCCCCTACATCCCCGGCTCCATCCGTCGAACCGCCTTCTCGTCGCTGGTGTTCGGGATCCTCGCCGCCGCCGGCGCGGGACTGGCC
Source organism: Candidatus Polarisedimenticolia bacterium (assembly GCA_041580435.1). Taxonomy (GTDB): domain Bacteria; phylum Acidobacteriota; class Polarisedimenticolia; order SMYD01; family SMYD01; genus JBFGDW01. The sequence continues at coordinate 16,021 of JBFGDW010000030.1, forward strand.
GGAACCCTGTGGCTGACGCGGGACCTTCAGGCGGTGCACGGCGTGACGCGCGCGGGGGAGATGCGCGTCACCGAGCAGGGGGGCGAGCTCCTGCTGGAGCTCCGGGTTGGTGAGGGGACGGGCGAGGTTCCCATCCTGGCGACAGGCCTGGCCGGCGCCACCTGGATGGTCACCGGGACGGTCATCACGTTTCCCACCTGGATGGAGCCGGCGGGCGTGGAGGCCTGGCACGGCCTGGTGCAGGCCGGCGGTCCGGAGATGGACCCGCGACCCCCACCGCCGCACCTGTCACGGGCCGTCACGGTCTTCCGCCGCCTGCCCGCCTGGATGGGGATCAGCGTCGAGCGCCGCTCCCTGGGGGGCCGCGGACCGCTCCCGGACTGGACCGGGGTGATGGCCACGCGGGATGGCTACTTCCTCGGGCTGGGAGGCCCCGCGCCTGGAGAGAGCGGCTCCCCCTGAGCTCCTTCCCTCGGTGGGAGGACTTCCTGCGTCGAGGCGCCCAGCGCCAGGCGGTCCACGGGGCGGGAATAGCCCCCATCCCTCCATGGTTGCAGCCACCGAGCGGCAACCGGGACTCGCCGCTCCGGATCGCCGCACCCGCCTCGATCCTTCGAGCTTGCCCCCCAAGGAAGAGTCGGGATCGCGGTCGTGCCGGGCTCCCCGGCGGGGTGCGGCGATCCCTTTCCGGTGCCGGCGGATGCTAGACTCATGCACGCCGCCGGGCCGCGATGCCGCCAACCTTCTCCCACTCCCGCCTGTCGACCTTCGAGAACTGTCCGCGCCAGTACCGGTACCGCTACATCGAGCGGCTGCCCCGCCCCTGGACCGGGGTGGAGGCCCACGCCGGCGCGGCGGTGCACGCCGCCCTGGAGCGGCTCTACGCCGAGAAGATGCGCACGGGCCGCACACCATCCCTGGAGGATCTGGACCACGATCTTAGGGAGGCGTGGGAGAAGGTCCCCACGCAGGCTCTCCGGATCGTCCGGCGGGGCTTCGACGCCGAGGACTACCTGCGCCTGGCCCGGCACTGCCTGGAGACCTACTACCGGCGCCATCACCCCTTCGACGCCGACGAGACCCTGGACGTGGAGGCACGAGTGGAGATCACCTTGGGTCAGGATCCGCCCGCGCGAATGGTGGGGTTCATGGACCGCCTGGCCCGCGCCCCCGATGGCGCATGGGAGATCCATGATTACAAGACTTCAGGCTCCCTGCCGCGGGAGCAGGACCTGGACCGGGATCGGCAGCTCAGCCTCTACGAGCTGGCGCTGCGCCGGACGCTACCGGCGCGGGCGGTGGTGCGGCAGGTCTGGCACTACCTGACCTTCGACCGGCGCTACGTTCGCACCCGGCCCGCCCGCGGCCTTGCGCAGGTGGCTCGGCAGGTGGAGGCGGCCGTCCAGCGCGTGCTGGCGGAGCGCTCCTACCCGGCGCGCACCGGTGTCCTCTGCCACTGGTGCGACTACAGTGAGCACTGCCCGGAAGGCAGGTCCTACGTCATGGAGCGGCCGGCGCCGGGGCTTCCCGGCTGAAGGGGGTCATGGATCCGGGGCAGCCGTCGGCCGCCTCCTGCGCCTCCTCCACAACGCCCCGTTCCCGCAGGAGAGCCGCCAGGGCCTGGCGCAGCGCGCAGTCGGCCGGGACGGCGTCGAGCCCGGCGCGCAGCGCCGCCTCAGCGCCCGCCCGGTCGTCCTGGATGTGGCGCAGCACGGCCAGGTTGGACCACGCCTCGGCGAGGGCCGGCTGGAGGTCCAGGGCGCGCAGGTAGGCCTTCTCCGCCGCCTCGAGGCGGCCGGTCTGGCGGCGCGCGACGC
>JBFGDW010000031.1:0-17834 GCA_041580435.1 Candidatus Polarisedimenticolia bacterium
CCCACGCGCCGGGCCTGGCCCAGAGCAGCAGCAGCTTTCGCCTGGAGGAGCACGTCCTCAACGCCGGCGGGCACCCGGAGCATGGCGCCGTCCTCAGCTCGTCCGGCTTCCAGGTGACGCTGGGCGCGCTGGGAGAAGCCCTGGTGGCGTCCACCATCACCGGGCCGTCCTACGGCCTGGCCGTGGGATTCGCCGGCGCGAACCGCCCGCCGGGGGAGGTCACCGGCCTGGTGTTCCTTGACTCGCAGACGCTGTCGTGGGATGCGGAGCCGTCGGTGGGCTCCTATCACCTCTACCGTGGCGCGCTGAGCACCCTGGGCGGCCTCGGCTTCGGTGCCTGCCAGCAGCCTGGCCTGGCCCAGCCCGTGGCGCAGGATACGGATCCGGTCCCCTTGAACGATGGGCACTTCTTCCTGGTCACCGCAGTGAGCCGGCTGGGCGAGGAGGGGATCAAGGGCCGCCAGGGCAGCGGCGCCCTGCGCCTGGGATCCACCTGTCCCTGACGCCGGCGGCGGTCCTGGTATCCTGGCCGTCCCGTGACGCCCACCATCTTCATCGACGCCGACGGCTGCCCGGTCAAGGATGAGGTGTACCGGGTGGCGCAGCGCTACGGCTTGCAGGTGAAGGTCGTGTCCAATTCCCGCTTGCGCGTTCCCCAGCGCGACTTCATCGAGATGGTGGTGGTGGGGACCCGCTTCGACGCCGCCGACGACTGGATCGTGGAGCAGATCGAGGCTGGAGACATCGTCATCTCCGCCGACATCCCGCTGGCAGCCCGCTGCCTCGCCCGGGGGGGCCGGGTGCTCGGGCCCGATGGCGGCATCCTGGACGAGGGCAACATCGGCGAGGCGCTCGCCAGCCGGGAGCTCATGTCCCAGCTCCGGGATCTGGGCGCCGTCACCGGCGGGCCGCCCCCTTTCAGCCGCAAGGATCGCTCCCGGTTCCTCCAGCGCCTGGACGACACCATCCAGGCCCTGCGACGCCGCAGGTCTTGACGGGGCGCCGGATCCCGCCTATCCTTGCCACACTTCCACATCCTCATCGGCAGTCAGTTTTCATCCCAATCTGCAGATAAGTTCTTTGAGGAAGGGCCCTTCTCTCCATGGAGCGGGGGGCAGGGCAATTCCGCCCGCAGTCGTTGTGGAGAGCACCATCGTGGCACAGGGTACAGTGAAGTGGTTCAACGATAGCAAGGGGTTCGGTTTCATCAGCCTGGACGACGGCTCCAAGGATGTCTTCGTCCATCACTCGGCCATCAAGGGCGACGGATTCAAGACCCTGGCCGAGGGTCAGCGCGTGGAGTTCGATGAGGTTCAGGGCCAGAAGGGCCCGGCGGCCGAGAACGTCCGCGTCATCTGACCTTTCGTCAGCGAATCCTCCAAGGCCCCGGTGGCTCGCCACCGGGGCCTTTTTCTTTCCGGGCCCGTCCCTCGGCGCAGCCCCCTGCTCGTCATGGCAAGCCAGGCGACACTGGCCATCACCCCTGGTATCGGGATCCTAGGGGTTGACGGTGATCACCACGTCGAACAGGGTCAGGGCGAAGAAGGCGTCCACCACCTGCATCTGAATGGTGAAGGTGCCGGTCTCGGCGGGAATGCCGCTGAGGACCAGCTCGGATGTGTCAGGGGGATCGCTGCCCGCCTCCACGGTGAAGTCGAGGCCGTCGGGGACGTCGCCGCCCAGGATGCGGGCCAGCAGGAACAGGTTCCCTCCGTTGAAGCCGATGCGGTGGCTGTAGGCCACTCCCAGGGTGGCATCAGCGGCGGGGAGGGTGGCCGGGTCGGGCTCCAGGGTCCTGCGGCCGAAGGCGATGGCCAGACCGAAGAGGTCATCCCCATCCACGTCGCCATCCCGGTCCAGGTCCCGGGCCGGGTCGAAGCCGGGATCGCCCGAGGACTGGCCAAAGGCGGCGGCCAGGGCCGCCAGGTCGAAGCCATCCACCCGTCCCGAGGCATCCAGGTCGGCACGCCCGACCCCCACGAAGATCTGGAACACCGACGGCAGGCGGGCGACGCTGCCGGCGGCGGTGTCGGCCAGGCGCGGGTCGGTGTAGACCAGGTCCCGGATGCTGGCCACCGCCAGGGGATCCACGCTCACCACCGCGCCCAGGGACGGACCACCGGGGCCGACGATCTCGAACGTGCCGGTGTCCACGGTCACGTCCGGTCCCAGGGAGAGGGTGGCCGACGGGCTGAGGGCGGTGCCGGACACCCTGAGATCCAGCTCCATCCCCGGCGTGGCGGAGAAGGGAGCGATGGAGCCGAGGATGGGCAGGCTCCAGACGGTGGGGTTGAAGACCCGCCGCGCCCGGTTGCCGGCGCTGTCCTCGGCGATGACCGCCAGGGGCACCTTCTGGCCAGGCGACAGGACCGGCACCTGGCTGGTGGTCATCCGGCCCACCAGGGCGGCGCCGTTGCCGGGCCCCGCCGCCGGCTCGGAGAAGGTCAGGCCGGTGGGCTGGCGGTTGGCCAGGAGGCGGAAGCCGGCGCCCGCCACGTTGGTGGTCACGGTGAGGGTCCCGGTGCCGAAACCCACGTCGGCCAGCGTGGCCCGGGTGATGGGGGCCGCGCTCCCGGCGTCGGTGAAGGGCGGCGGCGTGACCGAGACGTAGTTGCCGGTGAAGACCAGGCTGCCGCCGTCAACCAGGGTGCCGGACTGATCCGGCGGGGTGGCGAAGCCCTGCAGGACGCCGAAGCTGACGGTGTAGTCCCCCGGCGGCAGATCGGGGAACGTGGTGCTCATCCCCGAGCCGACGCGCTCGATGCGCCCCTGGGGCGTGTCCCACACCAGCTCGTAGAAGGCCGTGTCCAGGTTGCTGTTCACCGTGACCGAGCCGGCCACCGCGTAGGTGCCATCCACCAGGGTGGCCGCGCCGGCCGTCACCTCCACGTCCCGGGAGGCGGGCGGGAAGTGCCCCGCCACCAGGTCGAAGAGCAGGCGGTAGGTCCCCCCGGGCAGGGTGCACTGGGTGGAAAGGCTGCCGCCGCCCAGGTCGGTGGTGACGCACGCCTGACCCGCCGGTGAGCCGGGGTCGGTGGCGGGGAGCTGGTAGTCGATGGGGTCGTCCAGGCGGAAGGTGTAAGGCGGTGTCCCCCCTGTGGCGAAGACGGGCACGGCGTAGACCTGGCCGATGGTGGCATCGGGCAGGCTGCGGGTGGTGATGACGAAACCCGAATCCAGGGTCAGGGTCGCCTCGTGGAACGCCCCGCCGGCGTCGGTGACGCGGACGGTGGGGGCGAACAGGCCCGCCTGGGAGGGCGTGCCGAAGATGGCGCCGGAGCCCGGGTCGAGGTTGAGCCCCGTGGGCAGGCTCCCGCCCACCAGGGCGAAGGTGTATGGCTGGCTGCCTCCCGCGGCCAGGACGCTGCCGCCGTAGGGCGCCCCTGGCTCGGCGTGGGGAAGCTCGCGGTTGAGGATGCGCACCTGCGGCGGATCGGTGACCGTCAGCGTCACCGGCACCGTCAGCTCCAGCAAGTCCGGGGCGTTGGTGAGGAGATGAACGTCGCAGCCGTAGTCCCCCGGCAGGAGGGCGCGGGTGTCCACCTCCAGTTGCAGCGAGACCGTCTCGCCGCTGGTGTCCACCGGACGCACGGTGCGGACCACCTTCTGCTCGATGCGCACGTCGCTGCGCCCGCCCTGGGGAATCATCCAGGGGCAGGAGAAGGCCAGGCCGCCCGAGGCCGCCGACTCCAGGACCCGCTCCACGAAGACATCGCTCCCCCGCCGGGCCCCAGGGATGATGCGCGTGCCCAGGTTGCCCGAGTGGTAGACGAGGCGACCCGCACCCAGGGCGGCCGTGGCCAGCACCCCGATGTCGGTGTCATCGGCCCGGGTGGCCAGCCAGCTCCAGCGCGCGCCTGAGCCGGACACGAAGGTGGAGTCGAAGTTGGTGGGCAGGTCGGCCACCGACAGCCCCTGGGACAGCGGATCGGTCCCGCCGGCCAGGGTGAAGGCCAGGTTGCCGTTGTCGCCGGCCGGTGGCGCCACCAGGGAGGAGAGGCCGTAGCCGGAAGGGAGGAAGGACGGGACCCCCGAGATCTGGGCCTGCTCGATGACCAGGCCGCCCCCTTCCCAGATGAAGCGGCGCACCGCCGTGGCGGAGGGAAAGATGGAGTCGGTGGCCGCCGTCAGCCAGAGGACATCGAAGCCTTGCAGGGTGACCAGGCTCAGGGCCTCCGGGACCATGGCCTGCACCACGGTATGCCCCAGGCCGGTGAGCCGTTCCACCTCGCCCGTGGTGGCCGATTCATTCACGTAGAGGATGTTCAGGCCCCCCTGCTGGGGCTCCACCAGCCCCTCGGGCGTGGGTGCCAGGGCGCCAGGCTCGCCCACGTTCCCCTCGCCGTCCACCAGCCGGCCGGCGGCGTCCAGGTGCCACCCCTCGCCGGGAAGCCGGCGGACCGCCTCGCGCCGGCCCAGGGCCCGGGGCACCGGCGCACCCATGTCCAGGAGTGCGGCCAGGCCCCCGGCCTCCGGCCGCTGGAGCGATGCCGGTGGCAGGAGCGGCCCCTGATCGATGGTCAGCGTGTCGAAGCTCACCTCGGTGCAGCCGGTGTTGACCAGATCAAGAGGGATGGTGGTGAGGACGCCGGCCTCCACCGCGGGGGTCAAGCTGGAGGGGAGGGAGAGGGCCGCAGGCCCCTGCACCGGCAGGGCGAAGGTGCCGGTGGCAAACCCCCCGGCGGCGTCCCGGACCGCTGCCTGGAACACCGCCGTGCCGCAGGCGGTGGGCACGCCGGTGAGGCTGCCGTCGGGACCCAGGGTGATCCCCGGGGGAGGTGCGCCGTCGCGCAGCTCGAAGCTGTAAGGCGGCAGGCCGCCGGTCACCTGGAGCAGGACGTTCTGGGGAGGATCGTCCTGTGTCAGGTAGGACTCCCCCTTGAAGCCGATGGGCAGGGCCTGGGGCAGGAACTGGAGGGGGTCGGTCTGGGCCTGGAGCACCCCGGGGGGAGCCAGGAGCGCGGCGGCGGCCAGAAGCGCGGCCTGCACGCCCCGGCGCCGCGCCCGGGCCGGGCGCGGGCGGCTGCGGGTGTCCATCATGCCCTCGATTCTACCGCGCCGGCGCGGGATCGGCCTCAAAGAGTGCGGCAAATCTCCAGCTTGTTGAAGAAGTAGGCGATCTCCACGGCCGCCGTCTCCGGGGCGTCGGACCCGTGGGTGGCGTTGCGCTCCACGTTGGTGCCGAACTGCTTGCGCAGGGTCCCCCCCTCGGCCCTGGCCGGGTCAGTGGCCCCCATGACGGCCCGCCAGCCGGCGATGGCGCCGGCCCGCTCTAGCACCATGACCACCACCGGGCCCGACGACATGAAGTCGGTCAGGGCGCCGAAGAAGGGGCGCTCCCGGTGGACGGCGTAGAACCCCTGGGCCTGGGCCTTGCTGAGCCGCAGCATCTTCAGGGCGGCCACCTGGAACCCCTCGGTGGTGATGCGGTCCAGGATCTTCCCGGTGTGGCCGGCGGCGACGGCGTCCGGCTTGACGATGGCCAGTGTCTGCTCCATGCTTCGCGACTCCTTCATTTCTTCGCGAGGACGCCGGCCAGCGCCTCGCCGATTCCGGCCGGGCTTCTCACCACGGTGATGCCGGCGGTTTCCAGGGCCTGCATCTTGTCGGCGGCGGTCCCCTTGCCGCCGGCGATGACGGCACCCGCATGTCCCATGCGCCGTCCCGGCGGCGCCGTCTGGCCGGCGATGAAGGCCACCACCGGCTTGCTCCCGTTGGCCTTCACCCAGGCCGCGGCCTCCTCCTCGGCGCTGCCGCCGATCTCACCGATGAGAACCACGGCGTCGGTCTCCTCATCGTCCTCGAAGGCGGCCAGGGCGTCCATGAAATCGGTGCCAATGAGGGGATCGCCGCCGATACCGATGCAGGTGGACTGGCCGGTACCCCGCCGGGTGAGCTGATCCACAGCCTCGTAGGTCAGGGTGCCGCTGCGGGAGATGACTCCCACCCGGCCCGGCTTGTGGATGCGCCCCGGCATGATCCCGATCTTGGCAGTGCCCGGCGAGATGATTCCCGGGCAGTTGGGGCCGATGAGCCGGGTGGGACCGCCCCGGAGCACCCGCATGACCCGGACCATGTCCAGGGCCGGGATCCCCTCGGTGATGCAGACCACCAGGGGGAGCCCGGCGCCGGCCGCCTCCAGGATGGCGTCAGCGGCGAAGGGGGGCGGCACGAAGATGACCGAGGCGTTGGCCCCGGTCTTCTCCACCGCCGCTGCCACGGTGTCGAAGACCGGGATCCCCTCATGGGTGGTCCCGCCCTTCCCCGGGGTGACCCCGCCCACCACGGCGGTGCCGTACTCCACCATCTGCTGCGTGTGGAACGTCCCCTCCCGGCCGGTGATCCCCTGGACCAGCAGGCGCGTGTGGGCCCCGGCGAAGATGCTCATCCCTTGCCTCCCGCGGCGGCCACCGCCTTGTCGGCGGCGTCCTGCATCCCGTCGGCCACGATGAACTCCATGCCGGACTCCTGCAGGATGCGGCGCCCTTCGGCCACGTTGGTCCCCTCCAGGCGCACCACCACGGGCACCTTGACGCCGACCTTCTGCACCGCCTCCACCACACCGGTGGCCAGGCGATCGCAGCGGAGGATGCCGCCGAAGATGTTGATGAGCACCGCCTTGACCGTCCGGTCCGAGACCAGGATCTCGAAGGCCTGGCGCACCTGCTCGGCGCTGGCGCCGCCCCCCACGTCCAGGAAGTTGGCGGGGCGGCCGCCGGCCAGCTTGATGATGTCCATGGTGGCCATGGCCAGGCCGGCGCCGTTGACCATGCAGCCGACGTTGCCGTCCAGCTTGATGTAGTTCAGGTCGTGGAGGGACGCCTCCACCTCCAGCGGGTCCTCCTCGGCGGTGTCACGCAGCTCGCGGATGTCGGGGTGGCGGTAGAGGGCGTTGTCATCGAAGGTCATCTTGGCGTCCAGGGCGAGGACCTTTCCGTCGGTGGTCACGACCAGGGGGTTGATCTCGGCCAGGGAGGCGTCGGTGGCCTCCACGCACCGGGCCAGGGCCGACATGAGCTTCACCGCCCCCTTGAAGGGCTCGCCGGACAGCCCCAGGCCGAAGGCCAGGCCGCGGGCCTGGTAGGCCTGGAAGCCCACCGCCGGGTCGATGACCGCTCGCAGGATCTTCTCCGGGGTCTCGGCGGCCACCTTCTCGATCTCAACCCCCCCCTCGGCGCTGGCGATGAACGCCAGGCGGCCGGCCGCCCGGTCCAGGGTGAGGGCCAGATAGAGCTCCCTGTCGATGGGAAGAGGCTCCTCCACCAGCAGCTTCCCCACCTTCCGCCCCTCGGGGCCGGTCTGGGCGGTGACCAGGGTCATCCCCAGCATCGTCCGGGCCAGGGCCTCGGCCTCTGCGGCGTCGGCGGCCTTCTTGACGCCCCCCCCTTTGCCCCGGCCGCCGGCGTGGATCTGGGCCTTGACGATGCAGGCCCCGCCCAGGCGCTGGGCGGCCTGGCGGGCCTCTGCCGGGGTGGTGGCCAGCTCCCCCCGGGGGGTGGGCACGCCGTGGCGGCGGAAGATGTCCTTGGCCTGGTACTCGTGGATCTTCACGGCGACTCCAGGGCGGTCCTGGCCCGCCCCGGGAGGGACGGTCGTCCCGCCCCCGACGGCGAACCGGTCCAGCGCGCGCGCAAACGGGGCGGGATTATAGCAGCCTGAAGGTGAGGTTGTAGGCCACCCGCCCGCGCACCACGACCATGAAGAAGCTGCTGCGGGTGAGGATCTGGGGAACGAGCCGGTCCAGATCCTCCAGGCCGCTCACGCGCTCCCGGTCCATGCGCACCACCACGTCTCCTGGGCGCAGCCCCAGGCGCTCGGCCCGGCTTCCCGGGCGAACCTCCGTCACCAGGAGCCCGGCGTCGGGCAGGAACCGGTAGCGGGCCCGCAGGCGGTCGGGGATCTCCTCCAGCTCCAGCCCGGTCACCTCGGCCAGGTAGGCGCCGGCCTTGCCGGCGGGGAACGCGGTCCCGGTGAGGGTGGCGCTGATGGGACGCCCGTCGCGCTCCACCTGCATGCGCACCGACCGGCCCACCTGAAGCTCCGACAGGGCGGTGTCGAAGTCGGCGCGGGAGTCGATGGCCCGGCCCGCCAGGGCGCGGATGCGGTCGCCGGGCCGCAGCCCGGCGGCGTCGGCGGGCCCACCGATGAACACGCGCTGGATCCGGAGCGCTGGCTTGCGCCCCAGGGCGGGCGGGCCGCCCGCCGGGTGGAACTCCTCCACCATGAGCCCGAACCAGGGATGCCGGACCTTGCCGTAGTTGATGAGGTCCCCCACCACCCGCCGCACCCGGTTCACCGGGATGGCGAAGCCGATCCCCTGGGCCGGGGCGTAGACCGAGTTGTTGACCCCAATGAGCTCTCCCCGGATGTTCAGGAGGGGCCCGCCCGAGTTGCCCGGGTTGATGAGGGCGTCGGTCTGGATGTAGTCGCTGAACACCCGGTCGCCGGACTCGATGGATCGTCCCACCGCCGAGACCACTCCCGTGGTCACGCTGCTGGAGAAGCCATAGGGGTTGCCAATGGCGATGACCGTCTCGCCGATGAGCAGGTCGTCAGACCGCCCGAGGCGCACGGCGGGGAACGGCCCCTGCCCGTCCAGCTTCAGCACCGCCAGGTCCGACTCCGCGTCGGTGCCCACCACGTCGGCCAGGAGGGTGCGGCCGTCCTGGAGGGTGACCCGGATGCGGGACGCACCCCAGATGACGTGCTCGTTGGTGGCCACGTAGCCCGCCGGGTCCACGATGACCCCCGACCCGAGGGAGTTCTGCACGTAACGGTCCTGCCGGCCGGGTGGCTGGACGTCGAAGAAGTCCCGCAGCAGGCGGCCGAAGGGGGAGGTGCCGAACGGGTTCTCCACCCGCTGGTCGGTGGCGATGTTGACCACCGCCGGCGCCACCTCCTCCACGACCTGCACCACCGGGGAGCGACGCTCCACGCCGGCCAGCACGGGACTGCCGGCGCCGGCTGGCTCCGGCAGACCGAGCATCACCCCCAGCGCGGCACTGGCCGCCAGAGTCCGGCGCATCGGCCCCCTCAGACCTGGGTCTGGCCGGTGAGCCGGCGGACCCGCTCCTTGGTGGGCGGATGGGTGCTGAACAGCTTCCCGAGCCCTCCCAGAAACGGGTGCACGATGAACAGGTGGCTGGTGGCCGGGCCGGCCGGCAGCGGGCGCGCCTTGGCTCCCTGCTCCAGCTTCTGGAGCGCCCGGGCCAGGCCGTAGGCATTGCCGGCGATGCGGGCACCGGTGGCGTCGGCCTCGTACTCCCTGGAGCGGGATACGGCCATCTGGATGAACATGGCGGCGAAGGGCGCCAGGACGGCCATGAGGATCAAGCCCAGGGCGTTGCCGCCGCCGTTGCGATCGTCCCGCCCGCCGAAGCCGCCAAACAGGGCGGCCCAGCGCGCCATGCTGGCCACCATCATGATGGCGCCGGCGATGGTGGCGGCCACGGCCGAGATGAGGATGTCCCGGTTCTGCACGTGGCTCAGCTCGTGGGCCAGGACCCCCTCCAGCTCCTCCCGGTCCAGCGCCCGGCGCAGGCCGTCGGTCACCGCCACCACGGCGTTCTGGGGGTTGCGGCCCGTGGCGAACGCATTCATGGCGTCGGTGGGGATGCGGTAGATGCGCGGCATGGGCATGTTGGCCCGGGCGGCGAGCTGCTCCACGATGGCGTGCAGCTCGGGATCCTGGTCCCGCGGGATCGGCTGCGCCCGGTAGGTGGCCAGGACGATCTTGTCCGACATCCAGTAAGACGCGAAGTTCATGACCACGGCCAGGCCGAAGGCGATGACGAGGCCGGTCCGGCCTCCCGCCAGGCCGCCGATGAGCATGAGCAGGCCAGTGAGCGCACCCAGGAGGAAAACGGTCTTCAGGTTGTTCCACATGGCGGGGGTCTCCGGTGGATCAGGGGTTCAGCTGGCCGGCTTCATCTCCACGGGGATGCGCTTGGGGCGGGAGCCCTCGGCCTTGGGCAGGGACACCCGGAGCACGCCGTTCCTGTGCTCGGCACGGATCCCCTCCTGGTCGATGGTCGCCGGCAGGGTGAAGGTGCGCTGGAACGGGCCGTAGCCCCGCTCCATGCGATGGAAGTTCTCCTCCTCCACCTCCTTCTCCAGGCGCCGCTCCCCGCTCAGGATCAGGGTGCTGCTCTCCACGCGGACCTCCAGCTCCTGGGGGTCGACGCCGGGGAGATCGGCCAGCAGCACCACCTTGTCGGGGGTCTCGAAGATGTCCACGGCGGGTGCCCAGGCACCCTGGTCGCCCTCGCCGCGGGCGTGGAGCGAATCCTGGAACATGCGGTTCATCCGCTCCTGGATCCGGAGCAAGTCGTTGAAGGGATCCCAGCGGGTGAGGGTCATGATGCGGCTCCTCCTAGGGGATCAGGGTGTCCCTGATTCTACCACGGTGGCCTCGGCTGCCGGCGCCTTGCCGGACCGCGGACGGAACACCAGGGCGCCGTCCTGGGCGTCCACCTCCACCCGGTCCCCGGCCTTGATCCGTCCCTCCAGGACCTCCCGGGCCAGCCGGTCGGCGATCTCCTTCTGCAGGACCCGCTTCAGGGGGCGGGCGCCAAACACGGGGTCGTAGCCGGCCTGGGCCACGTGGGCCCGGGCCGCCGGCGTGATGTCGGCCTCGATCTGCCGATCCGCCAGCAGCCGGCGCAGCCGGTGAAACTGGATCTCCACGATCCGCTCCAGGTGCTTCCGCTCCAGGGCGTGGAAGACGATGATGTCGTCCAGGCGGTTGAGGAACTCGGGGCGGAAGGCACGGGACAGCCGCTCCAGGATGCGGTCCCTGAGCGCCTCGTCCACCTGGCCGCCAGCCTCCTGGATCATCTCGCTTCCCCGGTTGGAGGTCATGATGACGATGCAGCTCTGGAAATTCACCGTCCGCCCCTTGCCGTCGGTGAGGCGCCCCTCGTCCAGGATCTGCAGCAGCGAGTTGAAGACGTCCGGGTGGGCCTTCTCGATCTCGTCGAACAGGACCACCGAGTAGGGCCGGCGGCGCACCGCCTCGGTGAGCTGGCCGCCCTCCTCGTAGCCCACGTAGCCGGGCGGCGCGCCCAGCAGCCGGGCCACCGCGTGCTTCTCCATGTACTCGCTCATGTCCAGGCGGACCATGGCCTGCTCGTCATCGAACAGGAAGTGGGCCAGGGAGCGGGCCAGCTCGGTCTTGCCCACCCCGGTGGGTCCCAGGAACAGGAACGAGCCCACCGGGCGGTTGGGGTCGCTGAGACCGGCCCGGGAGCGGCGGACGGCGGCGGCCACCGCCGCCACCGCCTGGTCCTGCCCCACCACGCGGCGGTGGAGGCGCTCCTCCATCTTCAGGAGCTTCTCCACCTCCCCTTCCAGCATGCGGCTCACCGGGACGCCCGTCCACTTGGAGACGATGCGGGCCACGTCCTCGGCTTCCACCTCCTCACGCAGAAGGGAACCGCCGGCCTGCAGCTCCGCCAGCTCCCCCGTGGCCGCGGCCAGGTCCTTCTCCAGGTCGCCGATGACGCCATAGCGCAGCTCGGCCGCCCGGGCCAGGTTGCCCTCCTTCTCCGCCCGGCCCGCCTCGGCCCGGGCCCCCTCGATCTTCTCGTTGAGGGTGCCGATGCGCGTGATGACCTTCTTCTCGTTCTCCCACCGCGCCCGCAGCCGGCCCCGCTCCTCGTTGAGATCGGCCAGCTCGGCCTCGATGTCGGCCCGGCGCTTGCGGCTCCCGGCGTCCTTCTCCTTCTTCAGGGCCTCCCGCTCGATCTCCAGCTGGACGATCCGGCGCTGGATGTCGTCAATGGGCGCCGGCACCGAGTCGATCTCCATGCGCAGCCTGGAGGCGGCCTCGTCCATGAGGTCGATGGCCTTGTCGGGCAGGAACCGGTCGGTGATGTAGCGCTTGGACAGGGTCGCGGCGGCCACGATGGCGGCGTCCTGGATGCGCACCTTGTGGTGCACCTCGTAGCGCTCCTTGAGGCCGCGCAGGATGGCGATGGTGTCCTCCACCGTGGGTTCGCCCACCAGCACCGGCTGGAACCGCCGCTCCAGGGCCGCGTCCTTCTCCATGTGCTTGCGGTATTCGTTGAGGGTCGTGGCGCCGATGCACCGCAGCTCGCCCCGGGCCAGCGCCGGCTTGAGCATGTTGGAGGCGTCCATGGCCCCCTCGGCGGCGCCCGCCCCCACCAGTGTGTGCAGCTCGTCGATGAACAGCACGACCTGCCCGTCAGAGCCCTCGATCTCCTTGAGCACGGCCTTGAGCCGGTCCTCGAACTCGCCCCGGTACTTGGCCCCGGCGATGAGGGCCCCCAGGTCCAGGGAGAGGAGCCGCTTGCTCTTCAGCCCCTCGGGGACGTCGCCGTCGGCCATGCGGCGGGCCAGCCCCTCGGCGATGGCGGTCTTGCCCACGCCCGGCTCGCCCATGAGCACCGGGTTGTTCTTGGTGCGGCGGGACAGGACCTGGATCACCCGGCGGATCTCCTCGTCGCGGCCGATGACCGGGTCCAGCCGGTCGCGCCGGGCCAGGGCGGTCAGGTCGCGGCAGTACCGCTCCAGGGCCTGGAACTTTGCCTCGGGGTTGGGATCGGTGACACGGTGGGATCCGCGCACCTCGGCCAGGGAGGAGAGGAGGGCGTCGGGCGTCACCCCCGCCTTGCGCAGCAGCCCCTGCACCGGCGTCCCGCCGGCCCGCGCCATGGCCAGGAGCAGGTGCTCCGTGGAGACGTACTCGTCACGGAACTGCTCGGTGGCCTGGGCGGCATCTCGCAGCACCGCCTGGAGGGGGGCCGACATGCCGGGCTCGGCCCCCCCCTGGGCCCGGGGCAGCCGGTCCAGGGCGTGCTGCACCGCCTGGCGCAGCGGCGCGGCGGCCACCCCCATCTTGGCCAGCACCGGGCGGACGACCCCCTCCTCCTGGTCCAGGAGCGCCGCGAGCAGGTGCTCGGGGGACACCTCCGGCTGGCCCGCGCCGGCGGCCAGATCCCGGGCGTGGAGGAGGGCTTCCTGCGCCTTCTGCGTCAGCCTGTCAAGCTGCATGAAATCTCCCTTTTTCTTGCGGATCCGAGGTGAACCGGCTCAATTATAAGAAACGGATCGGGCCGGGGAAAAAGCCCCTTGCCGTAAGGCCGGCGTGCCGATTTGGCGCGCCGCTGCGGGCGGCGCACCGCGCCAGCGGCCCGCCGGCCCGGGCCAAGCCCTCCCTTCGCAGTACTTTACGAGGAGTGCTGGCCTTCCGGGGCGGACTGCCCCGCGGCGGCACGGCCCTTGCGAAGAGAGGGGGTGCCCGGTACCAGACCCGGGCGCATGTGACCTGACGCGAAGGACCAGAACCGATCCAGACGGGCGCCCGCCCCGCCCGATGAGAGGAGGATTTCCGGGTAAGACCAAGGAGATTCGCCGATGAAGGGCGCGGCCTTGTGGGAGGCCGCGCCCTTTTTCTTTGCGCCGCTCTCCCGCGCCACGCTCCTCAGGCGGACGGCGCGGCGCCTCCGGCGGCTCCGCCCGCCATTCCCTGCTCGTCCGCACCCTGCAGGTGCTCCCGGATCAGCTCCACGCAGCGGCGGGTGTGAGTCAAGAAGATGTGGTGGCCCGAGTCGGGGATGGTCTCCAGCCGCAGGTAGGGGTAGCGCCGCGGCAGGTCGGTCACGTTCTCCAGCGGCGCCACCTGGTCCAGGTGGCCGTGGAGCATGAGCACCGGCCGCGGGGACAGCCGCTCCAGCACGCCATCCACCTGGTAGTTCAGCAGGCAGTTCTCCAGGGTGGAGGTCAGCGAGTTGAGGGTGAACTTGCGGCTGTCCCGGATCACCGAGATGGGGAAGCGGAACATGTACTGGACCGCCATGCTCAGGCCGCTGCGCCGCCACTGGGCCAGGTTCTCGGCCAGGGAGTGCTCGTTGAGGAGGCGCCGGTAGTTGGGCGACCCGCGCCAGAAGTACTCGTGGGCCACCTGGGGATCGTGGAAGCGGGGGACGCCCAGCAGCACCATCCGGTCCACGTTCTCGGGGTGGCGAACGGCGTACTCCAGAGCGATGAGGGCGCCGAGGCTGTGCCCCACGATGTGGAGGGGACGATCCTGGCAGCCGGCCGCCTCCACCGTGTTGCGCACCGTCTGGCGGTAGAGGTCCAGGGTGTAGTCGGTGCGCGGCTTGGGCGAGTCCCCGAAGCCCGGGAGATCCGGCAGCAGGAGGCGGTAGTGATCGGCGAAGGAGCGGACCTTCTTGAGGAAGTAGCGCCGGGAGCCGGTGATGCCGTGGAGAAAGAGGATGGGCTGACCGTCCCGGCGCCCCAGCAGGCTATGGGACAGGACCATGCTTCCGGCCTCGGACCGGCCGCTCTCGGGCGCTCCCACTCCGGCTCGCTGCATGGTCTTTGCCGTGCCCCCTCAGGTGCGCCCGTGGGCGCGGATAAGCTTCGATGCTAACCGAGCCCTCCGCGAGGGGTCAAACGCCCGGCGGTTTGCCCTGTCGCGGCAGGGGCACTAGGCTCAGACAGGTGAATCCCACGCCCGTCTCCATCCTGATCCTGCGCTGCGGCCACACTGAGGATGCTGTGGCGGCCGTCCACGGAGACTACGACCGGTGGTTCATCCAGCGCATGGAGGGGCTCGGCTGCCGGTTCACGGTGCACCACGTTCCCACCGGGGGTGTTCCGCCGGTGTCGGGATACGACGGCATCCTCGTCACCGGCACCGCTGCAGGCGTCATGGACCAGGAGCCATGGATGGCCGGCCTGAGGCGGCTGCTGGCCGAGGCCGACGGGCCGGGCCCTCCCGTCCTGGCCGTCTGCTTCGGCGCCCAGCTGGCCGCCGCCGCCGGCGGCGGCCTGGTGGAGCGCAACCCCCGCGGCTGGGAGATCGGGACCGTGGAGATACGCCTCACCGAGGCGGGCCGGCACGACCCTCTGTTCGCGGGTCTCCCCTCCCCCTTCGCCGTCCAGTCCACCCACCAGGACCACATGGCACGCCTGCCCGCGGACGCCGCGCTGCTGGCCAGCAACGAGATGGCCACGGTGCAGGCCTTCGCCCGCGGCCGCATTCGCGGCGTGCAGTTCCACCCAGAGGCGGGGCCCGAGATCATCCGCGTGCTGGTGGGGATGCGGCACGAGATGCTCCAGGAGGACGCCCGGACTCACAAGGGCCTGTCCCCCGCCGAGGCGAGGCGCCGCGTGGAGGGGATCCGGGCCGGCCTGCGGCCCACGGGCAATGGACGACGCATCCTGGAGAACTGGATCCGCCACCACGTGCGGGGCGAGCCGGTCACGGCCTGACGGCCGGTTCCTCCATCAGCTCCAGGAGCAGGGCCGGATCCACCCGGGCGGAGCCAATGCGGGCCCCCCCGGGGAGGTGGGGGCCGGTGACCCGCCCGGTGGCGCCCACCCGCCCGATCACCTGCCCGGCGTCCACCAACTCCCCCTCCGCGACGTCCATGCGGGACAGGTGCGCGTAGAGGGTGTAGACACCGCCACCGTGGTCCAGCACCACCAGGTTGCCGGAGAAGTAGAGGTCACGCGCCAGGGCCACGCGGCCCCGCGACGCGGCCTCCACCGGCGTGCCGGCAGGGGCCGAGAGGTCGGTGCCCGAGTGGGGACTGCGCGGCTGTCCGTTGAACACCCGCCGCCGGCCGAAGTTGCGCCCCTCCACGCCGGGCAGGGGGCGGACCACGCGTCCGTCATGCAGCCGCTGGGGGCTGGAGCGGCTCCAGAGGGACTCCAGCAGCGCCGATTCCTCGGCGATGCGTGCCGCCACCTCCGGTGGCGGCTCCACGTACTTGGGCTCCACGGTGAGGCTCTCGGTGGGGTAGTCACGCCGTCCCACCTTGATCCCGGCGGCATGGGCCAGGTCGTCCCCCTCGGCCTGCCGGGCCTCCACGGCCAGCACGTGCTCCCCTGGCGGCGTGTCCAGATCGATCCCCGCGAAGGCCACCCACCCCCCCCTCCCGTCGGGAAGGAAGGTCAGGTCCCGTTCCAGGAAGGAGCCGGCCACCTCGGCGCCAGGCGCCGGCCCCCGCACGTTGATGCGCAGCGGCACCCCGGGCGCCAGGTCCCGGGGTGTCCACTCCACGGAAAGGCCGTCGGCACCGGCCGCCGCCAGCCCCAGGGCCGCCACCAGGACGGCGCGCACTACATCCCCATGATGCTGTAGCCGGCGTCCACGTGAATCACCTCGCCGGTGACACCCGACGAGAGGTCCGACAGCAGGTAGAGCGCGGTCTTCCCCACGTCCTCCAGGGTGATGTTGCGCTTCAGGGGCGCCTTCTCCCGGTGGAACGCCAGCATCTCGTTGAGCCCGCTCACGCCCCGCGCCGCCAGGGTGCTCACCGGTCCAGCGGAGATGGCGTTGACCCGCACCCCGCGCGGGCCCAGCTCGTAGGCCAGCTGCCGGACGGCGTGCTCCAGCGCCGCCTTGGCCGACCCCATGACGTTGTACTTGGGGACGACGCGCTCCGAGGCCATGTAGGTCAGGGTCACCATGGCGCCGCCGCCGCCGCGCTCCATGAGAGGCGCCGCTCCCGCCGCCAGGCGCACCAGGGAGTACGCCGAGATGTCCAGGGCCGTCTTGAACCCCTCCCGGCTGGTGGCCAGGAAGTCCCCCTCCAGCTCCTCCCGCGGGGCGTAGGCCACCGAGTGGATCAGGGCGTCCAGCCGCCCGCACTCCTTCTCCACCGCGGCGAAGACCGCATCCACCTGCGCGTCGTCGGTGACGTCGCACGGCAGCAGGAGGCTGTCAGGGCAGTCGGCGGCCAGCCGGGCGACCTTCTCCTTCAGCCGCTCCCCCTGATAGGTGAAGGCAAGGCGGGCACCGGCCCCGTGGAGGGCCTGGGCGATCCCCCAGGCGAGGCTGCGATGGTTGGCCACGCCGAAGATGGCGGCCACCTTGCCGGACAGGTCGATGGGAACCATGAGGCCTCCTTCCAGACGGGCCCGATTCTACCCCGTCCCCGTCACGGCGCCGGGCAGGCGCGCGACGCCGGGCGGAACCCTTCCTCCTGCAGCGCCTGGGCCAGGGCGCTCCCCTGGCGCCCCAGCTGCAGCTGGCGCAGGCGCCGGAGCAGGGAGGGAAGCTCACCTGGCCGCACCTCCATGCGGGCCTGGCCCGCCATGCAGATCGCCCACAGGTCGCCGCCGGTGGCGAAGAGTGAGATGGCCGCCCCTTGGGCGCCGGCCAGCGCGGCCAGCTCGGCCTCCGCGCCGCCGGCCCAGAGTCCCCGCCCGGCCCGGCGGGCCGTCTCCTCGGCGCGGGCGTACGCCTCCCGCCGCTCGAAGTCGAACTTGCGGAAGAGGCGTCCGAGCCCCTCCTCCAGCAGCAGGCGTCCCAGGTCCTCCCCCTTCGCGTCCTGCACGTAGGCCAGCAGGCGCCCATACCGATCACGGTGCTCGTTCCCGGCGTTGCCCGGGTCGAACACCAGCCCCAGCCGGCGCCCCTCGGCCCATTCCCGCGCCCGCACCAGGGCCTGGACCGCACCCGCCTCGGGCCGCCCGCCTCGGGATCCCTCGGGGGCATCCACGCCGATGAGCCGGACCTTCTCTTCCTTCCCCTGCCAGCGCACCAGGAGGGTGTCGCCGTCGTACACCCGCACAAGCTCCACCGGCTCCGCGGCGCCCCCGGCGGCGGCGCCGGTCTCCAGGGCGCACCCCGCGACTCCGGCCACCAGCGCCAGCGGTGCGAGCACCAGCAGAGTGAGCCGCGCACGCCGGCGGGGGGCGGCGCGGCGGGAGTGAGATGCACGGGGCCAGAGGTGGAGCATGCAGCATCCTACCCCAGCTTGCCCGTACGCGGCCGGGCGGCGCCGCTCAGCGCACGCCGTTGGCGGTGCACCAGGCCCCCAGCGCCAGGATGGACCAGAGGGTCCCCTCCCGCG
>JBFGDW010000032.1:0-17709 GCA_041580435.1 Candidatus Polarisedimenticolia bacterium
GGGCCCGCGAGATCCAGGCACGACAGGACGGTGTCCACGGCGGCGGTGGCGCTGGGCTGGATGGAGACGCTCCCCTCCGGGGCGCCGAGGATGCGGGCGAGGGCATCGGCCACGCGCCCCGGAAGGGCCCACCAGTCGGCGCTCCAGGCATCCTGGCCGGCGTGGGCCTCCCAGCGATCCAGGTACCTCGCGGCCAGCTCCCGGGCGCGCCGGGGCATGGGCCCCAGGGAGTGGCTCAGCAGGTAGATGCCGCGGGTCAGGGAGGAGAACTCCTCCCGGCGGCGGGGAACGGGTCGTGGCGGGGGCGGAAGCGGAGATGCCACGCGGGACGCCGGGCCTCAGCTCCTGAACAGCGGGCCCGGCGAGTCCCCCTCGTCGCTCCGGTGGCGGATCTCGGACATGGCGTCATCGTACCATGCTACGCTCCAGGCGCCGGGCGGCTCCGGCGTGGAGGATCTCCCATGCGCACCCCCAGGTTGCTCATCCTCGCGATCCTGCTCCTGCTGCCCCTGGGCAGCGCCGCCCACGCCCGCAAGAACGTCACGACCTTCCCCCTCCAGTTCCGTCCCACCGAGGAGACCGTGCAGGTGGGGCAGCTTCTTCCCGAAGCCATGACGCGCCGCCCGGTGGAGCTGCAGGTGCTGGACGGGCGCCGGCAGGAGGATCCCGCCGCCATCGGCACGCGCTCCGATGACGACGACGTCATCCACACGCTGCGCGCCGGAAACGAGGTCCGCGGCTTCGTCCAGGATGCGGTGGGCCGCCTCATGCGGGAGTGGCGCGTGCCCACCGGCCCCGACGCCGATCAGATCCTCGAGATGGAGCTGACCAAGCTGCGTCTCACCGAGACCGACAAGGCGGTGGGGGCGACCTACAAGGCCGAGGTGCAGATCCGGGTGGTGCTGCGGAGCCGGGCCGGCACCAGCCTGTGGACGGCGGATATCTTCGGCGACGCCACCCGCTACGGGCGCAAGCGCAGCGCCGAGAACTCCAACGAGGTGCTGAGCGACGCGCTGGTGGAGGCGGTGGTGTCGGCCTTCGAGCACCGCAACCTGCAGGCGGCGTGGGCCACGGGAGAGCCGACCCCCACCCCCACCGCGTCCTCGCCGCCCCGGGACTGAGGCCGGCGCCGGCCGCCGGCGCACAGGGCGGGGCGGCCGGGCTCAGAGCCCCTTGAGCTTGGCCCGGATGTAGTCCCGGTTCATCCGGGCGATCCAGTCGACGCTGATCCCCTTGGGGCAGACCGCCTCGCACTCCCGGTAATTGGAGCAGCTCCCGAACCCCTCGGCCTCCATGCGCTCCACCATGCGCACCGCGCGCTCGAGGCGCTCGGGCTGCCCCTGGGGGAGCATGGCCAGGTGGCCCACCTTGGCGGAGGTGAAGAGCTGGGCGGCGCCGTTGGGGCACTGGGCCACGCAGGCGCCGCAGCCGATGCAGGTGGCGGCGTCGAAGGCGGCGTCGGCCCGGGGCTTGGGCACGGGAGTGAGGTTGGCCTCGGGGGCACTGCCGGTGGGGACGGAGACGTAGCCGCCGGCCTGGATGATCCGGTCCAGGGCGCCCCGGTCCACCACCAGGTCCCGCAGCACCGGGAAGGCGCGGGAGCGCCAGGGCTCGATCTGGATGGTGTCGCCATCCTTGAAGCTGCGCATGTGGAGCTGGCAGGTGGCGGTGCGCGGGCTGGGCCCGTGGGCCACGCCGTTGACCATCATGCCGCACGAGCCGCAGATCCCCTCCCGGCAGTCGTGCTCGAACGCCACCGGGCGCTCCCCCTGCTCCTCCAGCCGCTCGTTGAGGATGTCCAGCATCTCCAGGAACGAGGCGTGGGGGCTCACGTCCTCCAGCTCGTAGTCGACGAAGCGGCCGGCGCTCCCGGGCCCGTCCTGACGCCAGATCCGCAGTCGCAGTCGCATCACTTGTAGCTCCTCTGGGTGGGCTGGACGGCCTCGAAGGTCAGCGGCTCGCGGTGGACCACGGGCTCGCCGTCGACACCGTTGAACTCCCAGGCGGCCACGAAGCTGAACTCCTCGTCCCGGCGCAGGGCCTCGCCATCGGGGGTCTGGTGCTCTTCCCGGAAGTGGCAGCCGCACGACTCGTCCCGGAGCAGGGCGTCCCGGCACATGAGCTCGGCCAGCTCGATGAAGTCGGCCACCCGGCCGGCCTTCTCCAGAGCCGGGTTCAGCTCCTCGCCGGCGCCCACCACCTTGACGTTCTCCCAGAACTCCTGGCGCAAGGGAGGGATCTTCCCCAGAGCCTGCCGCAGGCCGTCGGCGTTCCGGGCCATGCCGCACCGGTCCCAGACAATGCGCCCCAGCTCCCGGTGGAAGGAGTCCACGGTGCGCTTGCCGTTGACGGCCAGGAGCCGGGCGATGCGATCGCGCACCTCGGACTCCACGCGCCTGAAGCCGTCGGTGTCGGTGGTCAGGGGCTCGCCCAGGCGGCCGGACAGCGCGTTGGCCACGGTGTAAGGGGCGATGAAGTAGCCGTCGGCCAGCCCCTGCATGAGGGCACTGGCCCCCAGGCGATTGGCCCCGTGGTCGGAGAAGTTGGCCTCGCCGATGACGAACAGGCCGGGGATGGTGCTCATGAGGTTGTAGTCCACCCACAGGCCGCCCATGGTGTAGTGGGGGGCGGGGAAGATGCGCATGGGCGTCTCGTAGGGGTCCTCGCCGGTGATGCGCTCGTACATCTCGAAGAGATTGCCGTAGCGCTCGCCGATGGTCTCCTCACCCAGGCGCTTGATGGCGTCGCTGAAGTCCAGGTAGACCCCGTTCTTCAGCTCTCCCACGCCACGCCCCTCGTCCACCACCTCCTTGGCGTTGCGGGAGGCCACGTCCCGGGGGACCAGGTTGCCGAAGGAGGGGTACTTCCGCTCCAGGTAGTAGTCCCGCTCGGCCTCCGGGATCTCTCCCGGCGCGCGCTGGTCGCCTTGCTTCCTGGGCACCCAGATGCGCCCGTCGTTGCGCAGCGACTCGCTCATGAGGGTGAGCTTGGACTGGAACTCCCCGGACTGGGGGATGCAGGTGGGGTGGATCTGGGCGAAGGACGGGTTGGCGAACAGGGCGCCGCGCCGGTAGGCGCGCCAGATGGCGGTGGTGTTGCAGCCCATGGCGTTGGTGGACAGGTAGTAGACGTTGCTGTAGCCGCCGGTGGCCAGGACCACCGCGTGCCCGGCGTGGGACGTGATCGCCCCGGTCACCAGATCGCGGACCACGATCCCCCGGGCACGGCCCTCCTCCACCACCAGGTCCAGCATCTCGGTCTTGGGGAACATGCGCACGGTGCCGGCGTGGATCTGCCGGGCCAGGGCCTGGTAGGCCCCCAGGAGGAGCTGCTGCCCGGTCTGGCCCCGGGCGTAGAAGGTGCGCGCCACCTGCGCCCCGCCGAAGGAGCGGTTGTCCAGCAGGCCGCCGTACTCCCGGGCGAAGGGCACCCCCTGGGCCACGGCCTGGTCGATGATCTCCACGCTCAGCTCGGCCAGGCGGTGGACGTTGGCCTCGCGGGAGCGGAAGTCGCCCCCCTTGATGGTGTCGTAGAAAAGGCGCCAGATGCTGTCGCCGTCGTTGCGGTAGTTCTTGGCGGCGTTGATGCCGCCCTGGGCGGCGATGGAGTGGGCCCGGCGCGGGCTGTCCTGGTAGCAGAAGCACTTGACGTTGTACCCCTGCTCTCCCAGGGTGGCGGCCAGGGAGCCGCCCGCCAGGCCCGATCCCACCACCAGCACGGTGAACTTGCGCCGGTTGGCCGGGCTCACCAGCTTGAGACGATCCCGGTGGGACTGCCACCTGGTGGCCAGGGGTCCGGCGGGTGTCCTGGAGTCCAGATGCACGGCGCGTCTCCCCTAGCGGACCAGGCCGGCCAGGATGGCCACCGGCACGGCGATGAACCCGGCGCTCACGGCCACGGCGAAGACCACGGCGAACGTCCGGCGCCAGCGGTTGTAACGGGGATGGTTCCAGCCCAGGGATTGGAACAGGCTCCACAGGCCGTGGTAGAGGTGCATCCCCAGCAGCAGGTTGGCCACGATGTAGACGGCCGCCACGGGCCAGCGGCTGAAGGCCGCCACCAGGTTGTGGTGGACGTCGCCGGCGATGAACCGGCCATGGGCGTCGCCGGTGGTGAGATGCAGGATGTGATAGATGACGTAGAACGCGATGAGAAAGCCGCTCCAGCGCATGGTGCGCTCGGCGTAGCCAGCCTGGACCACGGACCGGCGCTGGTAGCGCTGGGGGCGGGCTCGCCGGTTCATGCGGGTGAGCTGCACCGCGGCGGTGATGTGCAGGGCCACCGACGCCAGCAGCACGATCCGGGCGATCCAGAGGAAGCCGCCGTGGGGCAGCGCCGGCTCGCCGATCTCCCGCAGCCACTCGGCGTAGTGGTTGATGGACTCGGCGCCCAGGAAGATCTTGAGATTGCCGGCCATGTGCCCCAGCACGTAGCCGAACAGGACGAGGCCGGTGACGGCCATGACCGCCTTCTTGCCCACGGCGGAGGCGAAGAAGCCGGTGAACCAGTTGGCGGACCTGGGCTTGACTGCAATCTCCATGGTCTTCCTGCCGGGGAGTGGACCCAGAGCCGGGACGCGGCCCGGGGCCGGCGCTAGGTTAGCACCGAAGGCAGCGAGCGTCAGGCGCCGTGGTGCCGCCGCTCCCGCTGTCCCAGGGCGTAGAGGCCGGCCCCCACCAGGCTCCAGCCCACCGCCAGCTCCAGGCTGGTGAGGGACAGGCCCGACACCCGCTCCCACAGGCTCGTCCGCCCCAGCACCCCAAGGTCCTGGGCCGCCTGCACGGCCATGAGGCCGGCCATGCTGGCGGCAGAGATCACGGCGGCGGCCACTTGCCAGGAGCGCGGGATGGGCGACCGCGCCTGTCGCCAGAGGGCCGGGTTGCGGCGCGGAAGAAGGAGAAGGGCCACGCTGTGGAGCAGGTAGAGCGCCACCAGGGCCAGGACGGCGATGTTCAGGGCCAGGGCCATCTGCCCCGAGGCCAGCAGCAGGACCGCTGCCGCCAGGGTCAGGGTCAGTCCGATCACCGGCGTGCCGGTCCGGCCCCAGATCCTGCCCAGCCAGGCCGGGAGCAGCCGG
This sequence comes from Candidatus Polarisedimenticolia bacterium, assembly GCA_041580435.1. Classification (GTDB taxonomy): domain Bacteria; phylum Acidobacteriota; class Polarisedimenticolia; order SMYD01; family SMYD01; genus JBFGDW01. The sequence continues at coordinate 5,078 of JBFGDW010000032.1, forward strand.
TCCTCGGCCAGCATGAGGGCCAGGCGGGAAGGGACAAGGAACGTGGCGTTGAGAGAGGTGGCCAGGGCCATGAGGGCGCCCAGCGTCACCAGCGCGGCGCCGCCGGCCGGCAGGTAGACCGCCGCCACCTCGGCCATGGGAGCCGTGCTCCCGGCCAGGGCCTGGCCCGGCAGCACGCCGAAGGTCACCACCGACATGGACAGGAAGATCCCCGTCGTGGCCAGGATCCCCCACAGGAAGACCCGGGGCAGGCGCCGCTGGCTGTCGCGCACCTCGCCGGCGGTCTGGGCGAGCGACTCGAACCCGGCGTAGGCGAAGAAGAGGGGGGGCAGGCAGGCGGCGAAGCCGGAGACTCCGCCGGTGAAGAAGGGGGCGTAGTGGGACGGCCGCACCGCCAGCATCCCCGGCAGGACCAGGACCACCAGGGACAGGCCCAGCACGGCGCACATGGCCACCTGCAGCCGGCCGAACCAGCGGACGCCGAAGACGTGGACCAGGTAGAACGCTGCCAGGCTTGCCAGCGCCAGGGCGAGACGGGAGGTCCCGGCGGGCAGCGACGCGCCGGCCAGGGGCATGAGGTAGTCGGCGAAGGCATGGGCCAGATAGGCCAGGGCGCCCACGTAAGCCACCATCTTGAGCCAGCACCCCACGAAGGCGAGCCGCCGTCCGCCCAGGGTGCGGGAGATATGGGTGTACTCGCCGCCGGGCTCGCGCCCCAGCGGCGTGGACAGGAAGACGGCGTAGGCCACCGAGGTGGCCAGCACCGCCGGCGCCAGCACCAGGTAGCCCAGGATCACGCTGGGGCCCGTGAGGGCCCAGGCGGCGCTGGTCACCCGGAAGATGCCAGCGCCGATGAGGATACCCAGCAGGGTGGCGTAGGACTCCAGGGTCCCCAGGTCGCGGCGCAGGCGCTCGATCACCGCGGCGTCAGGCCACCGTGCGGCGATCCAGCAGCGTCCTCACCCTCTCGGCCAGCTCCCGGGCGGTGAACGGCTTGGCCAGGAAGAGGGCTTGAGAGTCGGCGAGCTCCTGGCCGGTGAGGGCGCCATCGGTGTATCCGGACATGTAGAGCACGGCTGCCGAGGGATGCAGCTTGGACAGGCTGTGGGCCAGCTCCCGCCCGCTCAAGCCCGGCATGACCACGTCGGTGAGGACCAGGTCGATGGAGGTGCCGGCCTGGCGTGCCAGCCTCAGCGCCTCGTCGCCGCTGGTGGCCGCGAGCACGGTGTAGCCCCGGCTCTCCAGCACCGTCCGGCTCAGCTCGCGCACGGCGTCGTCGTCTTCCACCAGCAGGATGGTCTCGCTCCCCGAGCGGGGATGCTCCGGCTCGGTGGGCCCGACGGCCGCGGCCAGGGAGGCGGTGGCCGCCGGCAGGAAGACGTCCACCCGGGTGCCGCGCCCGGGAGCGCTCTGGATGCGCAGATCGCCGCCGCTCTGGCGCACGATGCCGTAAACGGTGGAGAGCCCCAGCCCGGGTCCCCGTCCCTCCTTCTTGGTGGTGAAGAACGGCTCCAGGGCCCGGTCCAGGGTGTGGGCATCCATCCCGCAGCCATTGTCCACCACCGACAGGCGCAGGTGGGCGCGCGGCGGGAGGTCCACCGTCCGCCCGGAGGCCGTGGTGGGGTCGAACACGGCTGTCTCCACCCGGATGGACCCGCCCTCAGGGAGCGCATCGGCGGCGTTGAGCACCAGGTTCATGATGACCTGCTGCATCTGCGCCGGGTCGGCCGGCAGGGCCGGCAGCCCGGTTCCCAGGTGCAGCTGCAAGTCGATGTGCTCGCCGATGATCCGCTCGAGGAGACTGTGGGTCTCGCTGGCCAGGGCGTTCAGGTCCAGAATCCGGGGCTGATGCACGTGGCGGCGGCTGAAGCTGAGGAGCTGGCGCGTCAGGGACGCGGCCCGCTCGGCCGCCTTCTGGATCTCGGCCACGGTGCGGTACGAGGGATCCGCTGAACTCATGCGGGTGAGGAGGAGCTCGCCATAGCCCAGGATGGCGGTGAGCACGTTGTTGAAGTCGTGGGCGATGCCTCCGGCCAGGCGCCCCACCGCCTCCATCTTCTGGGACTGGCGCAGCTGCTCCTCGCTCTCCCTGAGGGCCTCCTCGGCCTGGCGCCGCTGGGTCACGTCGCGGGAGTTGATGACCATGGCGGGCGCCTCGTCGTCCTGGTGCATGCGGCTACCCACGGCCTCGAAGGACCGCCATGCGCCGTCCCTGTGCCGGATGCGCAAGCTCACCGACTCCACGCGGCCGGGCCGGGACAGGCCCCGCCTGAGTGCCGACGTCACGGCCTGATGGTCGTCCGGGTGGACGAACTCCAGGACCGGCCTCCCCTCCAGGTCGGAGGGTGTGTATCCCAGCACCCTCGCCACCGCCGGACTGCTATAGAGGAAGCGGCCCTGGGAGTCCAGGATGATGATGATGTCGTGGGCGTGCTCGATGAGTGAGCGGAAGCGGGCCTCCCTGCGGGCCAGCGCCCCCTCGACCCCCTTGCGCTCCGCGGCGGATGCAAGCACGTGGGCCACGGCCTGCAGGAAGCGGCCGTCCTGGCCGCGGAAGGACCGGGGCTGGCGGGCCAGGGCGCAGAGCAGACCGAGGGGGTGCTCGCGGCCGGGGATGGCCACGAACAGGCCCGACCGGGCGCCGCTACGACGCAGGATCTCGGGCAGCTCACCGGTGCCGCCGGGCAGGGACTCGTCCACGAAGACCGGGCCATCTCGCCGGAGCACGTCCGCGGGCAGGGAGCCGGGATCGGCGCGCAGGACCCAATCGGTCTCCTCCTCCCACCCCACTCCGGCGGCCAGGCTCAGGGTCTGTCCGTCGGCCTGGGCCCGGAACATGCCGCAGAGCGGCGCCTCCAGCGAGAAGGAGACGCACTCCACTGCCATGGCCTGCAGGCGCTCGATGTCCTCCCCCTTGAGCGCCCGGCTCGTGAGCTGCACGATCACCTCCTGCTGCTCGGCATGGGAGCGCTGGTCTGCCTCGGCCTGCATGCGGCGGGTCGCGTCCCGGGCGATCCCCAGGATCCTCCCGTCGCTGAGCATGCGGGCACTCAGCTCGACGGTGATGACGCGGCCGTCCTTGCGCCGGATTCGCCGGGTGCTGAATGCCGGCTGGCCTGACTGGAGCTCGGTGAGGTTGGAAGGGTTGACGGCGAGATCCTCAGGGTCGGCCAGATCGTGGATGGTCATGCGCTGGAGCTCGTCCTCGCTGTAGCCCGTCATCTCGCAGCCGCGCTGGTTGACCGCCACATAGCGTCCGGCCGCATCGGTGATGAAGATGCCGTCGGAAGCCTGCTCCATGATGGCCCGGTGCTGACTCTCGCTGCGGCGCAATGCCTCGGCATTGCGCTGCACCTGCCGGAAGATGGGGGAGATGCCCGCGATGCCGGCCACCATGAGCACCGAGATGAGCAGGGCGATCCCCTCGGCCAACGGGTCGGCGGTGGGCATGGGATCGCCCGTCAGCACCCTGACGAGGGTGATGAGCCGCCGCACCGACATGAGAGCGATGGCGGCGGCGATGAGCAGCCAGACGCTGCGCGCCCCGGTGACACGGATGAGGCGCAGGGCAAGGATGGCCGCGGTGATCTGCAGGAGCGTCGAGACCGCCAGGATGAGGACAACGATCACGAACCCTCCAGGGCAGAGAGGGCAAGGTACCACGGCCACCACCGGCGGGGGCCAGGGGGTCCCTGCTGGGGGGTAAGCCGGCGGCGGCGTGCCGGCCCGGTCCACCTGGCGCTTGCCAGCCTTGACAATGGACGCTATCTATGTGATATCATCACGATACCGGAGGTGCTCCATGCACAAGGTTGAAGAGTTCAACTGCTTTCGTATCAATGGGTTTCCCGTTCTCGGGGTGGCGGTGGCGACCCTGGCTGCCGGGATCTGGCTGCTGGTCACCGGCCTCATCTCGGAGGCGGTGGGGCGAGCCGTCGGCGGCGGCCTGCTGATCCTGGGGGGTGTCATCCTGGGTCCGGGCTTCTTCACCGTCCAGCCCAACCAGGCCCGGGTCCTGATCTTCCTGGGCCGCTACACCGGCAGCTGCCGCCTCACCGGCTTCAACTGGGCCAACCCGTTTGCCATCAAGAAGACGGTCTCCCTGCGCGTCCGCAACTTCAACAGCGACCGCATCAAGGTCAACGACGCGTCGGGCAACCCCATCGAGATCGCCGCCGTGGTGGTCTGGAAGGTGGTGGACAGCGCCAAGGCGCTGTTCGACGTGGACGACTACGTGGAGTTCGTGGGGGTGCAGGCCGAGACCGCCATCCGGGGTCTGGCCACGCGCTACCCCTATGACCCGGTGGGGGAGGGGGAGACTTCCCTGCGCGGCAACCCCGATGCCATCGCCGAGGAGATGCGGGTGGAGGTCCAGCGGCGACTGGAGGTGGCCGGCGTGGAGATCCTGGAGGCCCGCCTCACCCACCTGGCCTATGCCACCGAGATCGCCCAGGCCATGCTGCGGCGCCAGCAGGCCCAGGCGGTGGTGGCCGCCCGCCGGCTCATCGTGGAGGCGGCTGTGGGGATGGTCCAGCACGCCCTGGAGGACCTGAGCAAGCACAACATCGTCAACCTGGATGAGGAGCGCAAGGCGGCCATGGTCAACAACATGATGGTGGTCCTCACCAGTGAGCACGGCACGACGCCGGTTGTGAACGCGGGCTCGCTGTACAGCTAGGCCATGGCCGAGAAGAAGCGGTTCCTGCTGCGCATCGATCCGGACCTGCACGCCGCCGTGGAGCGCTGGGCCGCCGACGACCTGCGCAGCATCAACGGGCAGATGGAGTACCTGGTGCGGGAGGCGCTCCGCCGGGCCGGCCGGCTCCCTCGGGGCGCCAGCGGCCCAGCGGAGACCGGGGGCGGCCTCGGTTCAGCCGGGTCCGGTGGAGAAGCCCCCGGCCGGACGCCTGACCCTGGCGGCCGGCCGGGGGATGCCGGGAGCGGCTAGCGCCCCGCCCGCTCCTGTCCCGCGCCGGGGACCGACAGCTCCGCCAGCAGGTGGCCGGCGCCGCCCACCTGCTCCATGATCCAGAGGGCGTAGCGGATGTCCACCGAGATGGCCCGGGTCTTGTCCCTGATGTAGTCCCAGTCGGAGATGATGCTCTCGTAGGTGCCGTCGAACAGCAGGCCCACCAGCTCGCCGTGGGCGTTGAGCACCGGCGAGCCGGAGTTGCCGCCTGTGCTGTCCAGGTCGGCCAGGAAGTTGACCGGCACCGAGGCGAGGGCGGGGGCGGCGTGGCGGCCGTGCCGGCCCTGGCGCATGGCGGCAAGCAGCGGCTCGGGGGCGTTGAACGGGTCCTCGCCCGTGTCCTTCTCCAGGACGCCGGCCAGGGTGGTGAACGGCTCGTAGCGGAGCCCATCCCGGGGCTGCGAGCCCTGCACCTTGCCGAAGCTCACCCGCAGCGTGCTGTTGGCATCGGGGTAGAGCGGCTTGCCCTGGCTGGCCAGAAACGCGCTCAGCGCCTCCATGTAGCGGGCCCGGGCGGCCTGGAACAGGCCGTCCTCGGTCTTCTCCTCCTCCTCCAGCGCCATGTCGCTGTCGTGGAGCTGCACCGCCAGGCGCAGGAAGGGATCATCGCTCTTCTCGATCTCCTGGCGGCTGCGATCCATCCAGGCCAGGCGGGCCTCCTGATCCCCCAGCTTGGTGCCGGCGTACATCTCGTCCAGGCGCTTCTCCAGTCGGGCCGGCTCCAGGGTGTTGCCGTCGATGCCGAACCACGCGTCGAAGGGGCCCACGTGCTGGTCGGCCGGGATGGCGGCGTAGCGCTTGATGAAGTGGGCCCAGACCGCGCGGTCCACCGCCGGCGCGAAGGTGCGATCCAGCCGGGTGAGCCGCTCGCGGATCCGGATCAGATCCCGCTCCTGGTAGCCTGGCTCCCGCTGCATGTCGGGCTTCTCCTTCTCGCGGGCCAGGCGGTAGAGGGTCCGCGCCGCGCCCAGCAGGCTGGAGTTGCGCCCCAGAAACTCGTAATACACGCCGCGCTCGCGGGTGGCCTGAGCGCGCAGCACCAGGGCGTCCAGCTCCTTCAGGGCCGGGCCGTAGCGGGCCTTGCGGGCGGCGTCGGCTTCCAGCCACTGCTCCAGCTCCCGGCGCTGGGCCTGCTTCCGGGCCAGGATGTCGCTCTTGGCGAAGCCCTCCATCATCCCCTGGTAGTTCTTGATGGAGTTGTTGAGGCCGGCCACGCGGGAGGCGTAGCGCAGGCCGGCGTCGGCATCGGCCGCGCCGCCCGCCTCGATGATCTCCACCCACTCCTTGAAGAGGGTCTCCAGGATGGGGTAGCTCCACTGGAAGCGGCTCTCCACCTCGGAGGCTAGCCGGTGCCGGCTGGTGCGGCCGGGATAGCCGGCCACCATGACGAAATCGCCCGCGGCCAGGCTCCGGGTGGCCAGGCGGAGGTGGTGGGCCGGGTGGTAGGGGACGTTGGCCTTGCCCGGGTCGGCGGGCTTGCCATCGGGCCCCACGTAGGCCCGGTAGAAGGAGAAGTCCCCGGTGTGTCGCGGCCACATCCAGTTGTCGATGTCGCCGCCGTACTTGCCGATGGACCCTGGCGGCGCGTACACCAGGCGCACGTCCCGGATCTCCAGCTGCTTGACCAGCTCGTAGCGCATGCCGTCGTAGGTGGCGGCCACCCGGCAGCGGTGCCCCGGGTCCTTCTCGCAGGCGGCCACCAGCTCCTTCTCCCGATCCTCGATGGCCTGATACCGCTCACGGCCGCCGAGGCCATCGGCCAGTCCCCCCAGCACCTCGCCGGTGACATCGGTGACGCTCACGGTGACCAGGATGCGGCTGCCCGGGCCGGCGAACAGCTCGGCCTCGCGGCTGGAGGCCACGAAGCCACGATCCAGGAGGTTGTCCCCCTCGGTGGAGTTGTACTGGATGGCCGAGTAGGCGCAGTGATGGTTGGTGACCGCGAGCCCGTCGGGCGACACGAAGGAGGCAGTGCAGTTCCCCAGGCTGATGATGGCGCCCATGGGATGGGCGTGAAGGTCGGCCAGCCGCGCCGGGTCCAGCCGCAGGCCCCGGTCCTTGAGGGTGGCGGCGAGCTGGGGCAGCTGCGCGGGCTGCCACATCCCCTCCTCGGCCAGGGGCGTGACCACGGGTGCCGCGGCGACCAGGAGGGCGGACAGGAGAAGCCGGGCGGCGGCCGGCCGGTGCGGGGCGGGGTGCGCAGGTCTCATGATCATCTCCAGTGGGGGACGGGCCAGCGTAGCGCAAGATCGGCGGCCTGTGCCACCTGGCCTAGAATGCGCCCGGATCGGCTCGGTGACCGGCTACCTGCGCAAGCTCGGGGCGTTCGACGCCACCATGGTGGTGGTGGGGGGGATCATCGGCGCCGGGATCTTCCTCAACCCCGCCATCGTGGCGCAGCGGGTGGAGGGGGAGGGCTCCATCCTGCTGGCCTGGGCCGTGGGCGGGGCCGTGGCGCTGCTGGGGGCGCTCTGCTTCGCCGAGCTGGGGGCACGGCGTCCGCTGGCCGGCGGCGGCTACATCTACCTGCGCGAGGCGTTCGGTCCCCTTCCCGCCTTCCTGTACGGCTGGACCCAGCTGGTGGTGATCATCAGCGGCGGCATCGCCGCCGTGGCCGTGACCTTCGCCCGCTACGCCGCCGGACTGGGCCGGGTGCCGGCGGCCTGGGAAACACCCCTGGCGGTGGGGGCGATCCTGCTCCTGACCGGCGTCAACATCCTGGGTGTCCGCCAGGGGAGCTGGACACAGAACCTCTTCACCCTGCTCAAGCTGGCGGCGCTGGGAATCCTCATCGCCGGCGGCTTGCTGCTGGCACCGGCACCGGCCGGCGGCGCCCAGGCCGCGCCGGTGGAGGGTGACGGGGGCTCTCCCCTGCTGGCGTTCGGCGCGGCCCTGGTGCCGGTGCTGTTCGCCTACGGCGGCTGGCAGCACGCCAACAACCTGGCCGGGGAGGTGCGCACCCCGGCCCGCACCCTGCCGGTGGCGCTGCTGGGCGGCGTGGGGATCGTCGTCGCCGTCTACCTGCTGGCCAACCTGGCCTGCCTGCGCGCCCTGGGAGCGGAGGGGCTGGCCGCCAGTGCGGCGCCGGCGGCCGACGCCATGCGTTCGGTGGCCGGCGAGTGGGGCGTCACTCTCATCAGCGCCGGCGTCGCCCTGTCCACCTTCGGAATCCTGAACCTGTTCATCATGGCGGCACCGCGCATCTACCAGGCCATGGCCGCCGATGGCCTCTTCTTCGCCAGCCTGGCCCGGCTGCACCCGCAGCGGCGCACGCCGGACCGCGCCCTGCTGCTGCAGGCCGGCTGGGCCATCACCCTGGCCCTGACGGGAACCTACGGCGAGCTTCTCGACTGGGTGGTGTTCGGGGACTGGATCTTCTTCGGTGCCGTGGGGGCGGCGCTGCTGGTGGACCGGCGGCGGGCCGGCGCCCCCTCGAAGGAGGGCGGCAGCTTCCGCGTCCCCCTCCATCCCGTCGTGCCGGTCCTCTTCGTGCTGGCCTCCCTGGTGGCCGTGGCCGGCTCGATCGCCTCCAACCCCCGCAACGCCCTGCTGGGGGCGGCGATCATCGCCCTGGGCGTGCCCGCGCACCGGCTGTGGCGGTCCAGCAAGCCGCCAATTCTGTGATAGTATCCGCTCAATCGCCATCGTGCTCAGACACCAGCCTGAGGATCGCAGACACACCTGAGGCGATCTCACCATGGCCATGGCCCCTCAAGATGGAGGCGTCGCACCTGTCCCGGCGGGAGTGCGCATCGGCCACTACGAGATCATCGAGGAGATGGCTCGCGGGGGCATGGGGATCGTCTACCGGGCCCGTGACGTCCGTCTCGACCGGGAGGTGGCCCTCAAGCGGCCCCGGCCCGAGCACACCGAGGATCCCCACGCGCGGCAGCGCTTCCTGCGGGAGGCGCGCCTCGCGGCCAGCCTGAGCCACCCGAACATCGTTCCCATTCACGAGATCTTCGAAGAAGACGGCGTGCCGTGGATCGCCATGCAGCTCATCACGGGGTCCAGCCTCCGGGAGAAGCTGGCTGGCCGCAAACCGCTCCCCACGCTGGACACGCTCCGCCATGGCGAGGCGCTGACCCAGGCCCTGGAAGCGGCCCACCAGCGTCACATCCTGCATCGCGATGTCAACCCCAACAACGTGGTCATCTCCGAGGACGGGCGGGCGCTGCTCACGGACTTCGGCCTGGCGCGTTATTTCGTCCAGCCCGACCAGTTCTCCTCGGCATCCACTGCCAGCGACGAGGCGACGGCGCCCGGCGCGGTGGTGGGGACCCGCGGCTACATGTCACCGGAGCAGGTCCTGGGCCGGGAGGTGGACGCCCGGAGCGACATCTTCGCCATGGGCGCTGTCCTCTACGAGATGGGCACGGGAAAGGCCGCCTTTGCGCCCGAGTCGGCCAACTCCATGGACCGGATCCTCCACGGCCAGCCCGAGGCCATGAGCCGGCTCAACTACGACGTGCCCGAGGACCTGGAGCGCATCGTGCGCAAGGCGCTGAGCAAGCGTCCCGACGAGCGCTACCAGAGCGCCCGGGAGATGACCTCGGATCTGGTGACGTTGCGGCGCAAGCTGCAGTCGGAGACATACCTTGCGGACTCGGGAGTGGCCGCGCCGCGGCCCCGTCCATGGGTTCCGGCCGCGGCGGCGGCGGGACTGGCCGTCTCCCTGCTCATCGCCGGCGCCCTCGTCTTCCGCGAGCCGCAACGGCAGGCGCCGCCGCAGGCGGACGTTCAGGCCCGGGACGTGGTGGCGGTCCTGCCCTTCCGCGACATGACGGGCGCGCCGGACGGCGATCTCATGGCCCAGATGCTCGCCGACCTGGTGGCGGTGGACCTGTCCGACTCCCGGTGGCTGCGGGCCGCCGACGCCCAGAGGGTGCGCGAGCTGACCCGGGCGGCCGGCGTGTCCCGGGACGTGACGCGCCAGCGCCTGGCCCGTTCCCTGGGTCCGCGCTGGCTGGTGGAGGGCAGCCTCTACCGGGATGGAGACGGTTTCGTGGCCAGTGTGGATGTCCTCCCTGGCCCGGATGCCCCCCCGGCTGGCGAGGGGGCCCCGCCGGAGCGCTCGTTCCGTGTTGCCGGCACCCGCGTCGGCGCCCTGGCTCACCTGGTCGCCAGCCGGCTCAGGCAGGCGCTGGCGCCGGGGCCGGCCGAGCCTCCGGTGTCCGCGACGGCGCCTGAGCGGGAGGTCTCGGACCAGGCACGGCTGCTGGAGTTCAGGGCGCGGCAGGCCCTGTTCGAGGGCCGCTACCTGGAGGCGATCCGGGATCTGGAGCGGGCCCTGGACCTGGAGCCGGACTTCCTGACCGCCCGGGCGCGCCTGGCGGTGGGGATGGACCGGGCGGGCTTCGGGCAGAAGGCACGGGAGATCTCGGCCCAGGCCCTGCGCCAGGCCGAGTCCGGGGCCGTCCCGGTGACGCCTCGCCAGGAGCTGACCATCAGGGCCATCCACGCCCAGGTCCGCGACAGCTTCGGCGAGGAGGCCAGCGCCCGCGCTGCCCTGGCGGATCTGTTCCCCGACGAGCCGGAGCTCCTCTTCGACCTGGCCGGAGCGGTGACTCACGACGCCCGGGCCGAGGAGGCCCTGGCCATCGCCGATCGCGGCCTGGCCCTGGATCCGTCCAATCCCGAGGGGCACCTGCGGCGAGCGCGCATCCTCGTCCGGCTGCGCAACTACGGCGAGGCCGGGGCGGCGCTGGAGAAGGCCGCCTCTCTCTACGCAGCCGTCCCCAGCCCCGGCGGCGTGGCGGAGGCGGCTTTCACCCGCGGCTACCTCGAGTTCCACCGCCAGGAGTTCGAGGCCGCGGCCAGGGCCTACGCCGAGGCGGCGTCAGGCTTCGCCGGCGCCGGCCTGGACGTGAAGGCGCTGGAGGCGCGCAAGTCGGAAGGGGACATGTGGCTGAAGCTGGGGAACCTGCCCGCCGCCGAGCAGCACTACGGCGACCTCATCCCCGCGGCCCGGGCCGCCGGCAACCACCGGCTGGTGGTGGGCACGCTGAGCAGCCTGGGCGGCCAGCTCTACATGCTGGGCGAGCACGGTCGCGCCGAGAGCGTGCTGCGCCAGGCGGTGGAGGAGGCCCGGATCCTGAGCAACCCCCAGATCATCCTCAGCCCCCTGCTGAACCTGGCGGTGCTGCTCAACTACACGGGAAAGCCCGGCGAGGGGAAGGCGATGGCCACCGAGGCGCTGGCCGCGGCCCGTGAGCGGAGAGACCGCCAGCGGGAGGCCTTCGCCCTCTCCCAGATGGCCCAGGCGGACTACCAGATCGGTCGCTTGGACGAGGCGATCCAGGCCTACCGGGATCTGGTGAGCCGGGAGCAGGGGGAGAGCGGCTCGCGGGAGAACCTGGGCCGGGCCTACGCCAGCCTGGCGGCCGTGCTGGAGTCGCGGGAGAACACGGGCGAGGGGCTGCAGGCGGTGGATGCAGCGCTGCAGATCGAGGCGGACCTGGGCAAGGACGCCCAGCGGGCCTACTCGCTGGTGACCCGCGGGCACCTGCTGGCCAAGCTGGGTGCATGGCAGGAGGCCGAGCCGGACCTCCGGGAGGCCGGCGAGATCGCGGACCGGTTCAAGCTGGCCGACGTGACCGCCCGCATCAAGCTCATCGAGGGCGCCATCCACACCATGCGGGGGGAGTGGGCCAGGGCTGCCGCGGCGCTCTCCGGGGCGCGGCAGGCCGGAGCCGACATGAGGACCATCGGCCTGGAGGTCCCGGCCCTGATCCTGGAGTGCGAGGGCAAGGCCCGGGCCGGCAAGCCGGCCGAGGCCGAGCGGCTCTGCCGGACGGCCATGAGCCATCCGGTGGCGCTGGCGCTGGAGCAGACCACCGCCCGCGCCGCCCTGGCCGAGGCGCTCCTGCTGCGCGGGAGCCTGGACGAGGCCGAAGACATGGCCCGGCAGGCCCTGGACGAGGCGGAGCGCATGGACCTGCCGCTCCCGGCGGCGCGGGCGGCGGCAGTGCTGTGCGCCCTGGCGTCGCGGCGGCAGACACCGCCCCCGCCGGCCATCCAGGCCCGGGGCCAGCGCGCTCTCTCCCGCTTCGTGGGGTGGGCGCCCGAGGCGCGCCGCGGCGGACTGGAGGAGAGAACGGACGTGCAGAGGATCATGAATGAGCTGGGCCTGGAGGGAAGCCTGGTCCAGCTGACTCCCACCGGGGGGAGACAAGGAGGAGGGTCATGAGGCGAGGAGGAATGCTGGGGATCATGGTGCTGTCGGGCGCCGCGGCGATGCTGGTGCTCGGTGGCTGTGAAACGTTCTGCCCGGAGTCGGCGGGCGCTGCCACCACCGATGTTGATCAGATGGCCGGCGGGGAAGGGCCGCCGCCGCCCGACCTGGACGTTGGCCCGGGTGGCGGGGGAGAGGGACCGCCGCCACCGGATCTGGACGTCCCGCCCGGCGGCGGGGGCGAAGGGCCGCCGCCGCCGGACCTGGACGTGCCGCCAGCAGGTGGCGGCGAGGGTCCGCCACCTGAGAGCCTGACGCTGACGGCCGTGTCCTGGAAGTTCGGCACGACGCCGGCTTCCAAGGGATCAAGCGCCGGTGGCTACATTGGCGATTTCGTCGTGGGTCGGATCCAGGGCCTCAAGGGGGACGTCAAGGGCGGTGCCTCGGGGCAGGCCCTGGAGCAGTTCGTGCTGACGGTCAGGGATACCA